>JASHVP010000012.1 GCA_030044475.1 Thermoplasmata archaeon
GTCAGGTTCCGCCAAGCCGCCGGTGAGCCGGGCCGTCGAGAGCGCCTTCACGAAGGTCTGGGGCGACGAGCATGTCGTGGCCCTGATCGCCCTCAAGGTCGAGACGTCCGAGGCCGACACCGTCGCGACCGAGGTCGCCCGGTTCTCCGAGGTCGAGGACGTCTTCCTCGTCACCGGGGACACCGACATCTTCCTCAAGGTCCGCTTCCCGCACTACGAGGAGCTGAAGGACTTCGTCCTGCACCGGCTCCCGGCGGTCCACGGCATCCGGGAAACGAAGACGCTGCTCGTCGTCACGGCCTACAAGGAGGCGGGGGAGACCCACCGCGCATGACCGCTCCCGCGTCCACGCCGGCCTCCGGCGCCGTCGCCCCGGCGTCCTCTCCCGAACCGGAACCGGACGGCACCGGCCTCGCGCGGGTGGTGGCGTCGCTCGCGGAGCTGGCGGACGACGCGTCGGTTCCCCGGAATGTCCGCCGGGTCGCGCAGAACGCCCGCGCCGAACTGGAGAAGCCGCGCGCGGCTTTGGATGTGCGGATCGCCGGGGCGATCTCGTTGCTCGACGATCTGGCGAACGACCCGAACTTGCCGACCCACGGCCGCACGGCGATCTGGTCGATCGTCTCCCGCCTGGAGAGCCTGCCGTGACGTTCGCCCTCAGCAGGTTGAAATACGCCGCCCGCGTCCGAGTCGCTCGGAGCGGGATCGGGCCCGTAGCTCAGTTCGGTCGGCCGTCGGCCGCCGCCGGCGGCCCGGAAAAGAGCATCTGGCTTTTAACCAGGTGGTCGGGGGTTCGAACGAGCGGTCCCTTCGGGACCCTCCGGCACTCCCCCCGGGCCCGTCCGTCTCCCCGGAGGTCGCCGTGACCCCGAGCCCGTCCCGCCGGTCGCGCGCGAAGTCGGCGAAGTCGCCCCCGCCCACGCCGCGCCCGTTCGTCGCCCACCACCTCGCCCCGCCCCACGAGGTCCTCGGCGAGGACGAGTCGAAGCGGGTGCTCGAGCAGCTCGGCACCCCCAGCGAACGGCTCCCGAAGATCCTGGTGAACGACCCCGGCCTGCAGACCGACCCGAAGTACGCGACGCTCAAGGAGTCCGGCGAGCCGCTGGTCGGCCGCCTCGTCCGCGTGCGCCGCCCGAGCGCGACCGCCGGCGAGGCGATCGCGTACCGCCTCATCGTCGCCTCCGCAGGGGGCGACTGACGGATCCATGCGCGAGATCGTGGACGCCTTCTTCCGCGAGCGGTCGATCGTCAACCACCACCTGGCGAGCTTCAACGACTTCCTGCCGACGAAGGACAACCCGAACTCCCGGATGCAGCGCATCGTCGACGAGGCGCGCGTCAGCGAGGAGTCGGCCGAGCGCGGGGTCATCCGGCTCGACGTCCAGAAGACGAAGAGCTCGATCTACGTCCGCGTCGGACGCCGCCGGGACGCCCGCGGGAACGTCAACCCGTCCGCCGAGCCGACGATCTTCATCGGGGCACCGTTCGTCAAGGAGCCGGTCGGGTCGAAGCCGACGCTGACGCCGATGGAGGCGCGGCTGCGCAACCTGACGTACCAGGCGCCGATCTACCTCAAGGTCACCGTCGTCGAGAACGGGGTGGAGCGCGCGCCGGAGGACGTCCACATCGGCGACCTCCCGATCATGGTCAAGAGCCGCCCGTGCAACCTGAACCGGTACAAGATCACCGAGGACGACCAGATCTGGCTCTCGGACGACGAGTACCGGGCCAAGCTCGTCGAGTACGGCGAGGACCCGCTCGACCCCGGCGGGTACTGCATCATCGGCGGAACGGAGCGGGTCATCATCAGCCTCGAGGACCTCGCGCCGAACCGGATCTTCGCCGAGTACAACGAGCGGTACGGCACGCCGATCGAGAGCGCCAAGGTGTTCAGCCAGCGCGGCGGCTACCGGTCGCTCACCGTCGTCGAGAAGAAGAAGGACGGCGTCCTCCAGGTCTCCGTCCCGACCGCGAGCGGGCAGATCCCGCTCGTCATCCTGATGCGCGCGCTCGGGATGAAGAACGACGAAGAGATCTTCCAGGCGGTCCTCGGCGAGCTGCTCCCGCTGGACGAACCGTTCGTCCAGACGATGAAGCACCTCCTGAACGTCAATCTGGAGGAGTGCCTCTCGAAGAAGCTCTACCCGCCCGAGGGCGTCCTCACCACCGAGGACGCGCTGATCTTCCTCGAGAAGAAGTTCGCGACGGGGCAGGCGAAGGAGTACCGCCAGCGGAAGGTCGACGGGATCCTCGACCGGTCGCTCCTCCCCCACCTCGGCGACACGAAGCAGGACCGGCTGAAGAAGGCGCTCTACCTCGCGCGGATGGCGCGCACGGTGCTCGAGCTCCACCTCAAGGTCCGGGGCGAGGACGACAAGGACCACTACGCGAACAAGCGACTGAAGCTCGCCGGCGACCTGATGGAGGACCTGTTCCGGGTCGCCTTCTCGCTGCTGCTGAAGGACCTGAAGTACCAGCTCGAACGGTCGTTCGCCCGCAAGAAGGACCTGCGCATCGCGAGCGCGATCCGGCCGGACCTCCTCACGCAGCGGCTCGTCCACGCGCTCGCGACGGGGAACTGGGTCGGCGGCCGCGCCGGGGTGAGCCAGGTGCTCGACCGGACGAGCCACATGTCGACGATCAGCCACCTGCGCCGCGTGACGAGCCCGCTCACGCGCAGCCAACCGCACTTCGAGGCGCGCGACCTCCACCCGACGCAATGGGGCCGGCTCTGTCCGAACGAGACGCCCGAGGGCCAGAACTGCGGCCTGGTGAAGAACTACGCCCTCTGCGTCGACGTCTCCGAGGGGGCGGACGAGGAGGAGGTCACCCTCATCCTCCGCGACCTGAACACCCGCGAGATCGGCCCCGAGGTGTTCCAGGAGGCGGCCGCCCCGAAGGGGAAGCGGGCCGCCCGGGTCTACGTGAACGGGAACCTGGTCGGGCTCCACTCCCAGCCGCTCGACCTGGTGAAGGAGATCCGAGATCGCCGGCGGACGGGGACCCTCTCCCCCACGCTCGCCGACAAGACCTACGAGATCAACGTCCGCTACGACGACGAGATGAACGAGGTCATCGTCCATTGCGACTCCGGCCGGCTCCGCCGGCCGCTGATCGTCGTGAAGGGCGGGGTCCCGCGCGTCTCGCGCTCCGACCTCGACGAGCTCTCGCGCGGCACGCTCGCCTTCTCCGACCTGATCCGCCAGGGGAAGATCGAGTGGGTCGACGCCGAAGAGGAGGAGGACGCGCTCATCGCGCTCGACCCGTTCGTCCCGCCCGACCGGTGCCCGAATTGCACCAAGGCGCTGAGCCGCAGCGACATCCGGTGGATGTCGATGGGCGACCGCCGCGACCAGGCGGTCGTCGAGTGCGGCTTCTGCAAGACGGAGTTCCCGACGTCCGACCTCGTCACCGAGCGGCACAGCCACCTCGAGATCGACCCGAACCTGATGCTGGGCGTCTGCACCGGATTGATCCCGTATCCCGAGCACAACTCGGCGCCGCGCAACACGATGGGCTCCGGGATGGCGAAGCAGGCGCTCGGCGTCGAGTCGGTCAACTACCGCCGGCGGCCGGACACCCGGGGCCACCTGCTCCACTACCCGCAGGCCCCCCTGCTCCAGACGCAGACGATGCGCTACGTCCACTTCACCGAGCGGCCGGCGGGCCAGAACTTCGTCGTCGCCGTCCTCTCCTACGAGGGGTACAACATGCAGGACGCCCTCGTCTTCTCGAAGGGCGCGATCGACCGGGGGCTCGGCCGCTCGTCGTTCTTCCGGACCTACCGCGGGGAGGAGCGGAAGTACCCCGGGGGGCAGGAGGACCGGTTCGAGATCCCCCGGCCGGACGTGGCCGGGGCGCGCGTCGACACCGCCTACCGGAACCTCGGCGAGGATGGCCTGATCTTCCCGGAGCTCGAGGTCGCCGAGGGCGACGTGCTCGTCGGCAAGACGAGCCCGCCCCGCTTCCTCGAGGAGAAGACCGACCTCCTGACGCCGCAGAAGCGCCGCGAGACGAGCGTCACGGTCCGCTTCGGCGAGTCCGGCTGGGTCGACAACGTCATCCTGACCGAGGGCGAGAATATCTCGAAGCTCGTCAAGGTGAAGGTCCGCAACCAGCGGATCCCCGAGCTCGGCGACAAGTTCGCCAGCCGGCACGGCCAGAAGGGGGTCATCGGGCTGCTCGTGCCGCCGGAGAACCTCCCGTTCACCCGGGACGGGATCACCCCGGACCTGCTGATCAACCCGCACGCGATCCCGTCGCGCATGACCGTCGCCCACGTCCTCGAGATGCTGGGCGGCAAGGTCGGCGCGCTCGAGGGGCGCACCATCGACGGCACGGCGTTCTCCGGCGCGCGGGAGGAGGCGCTCCGCGAGGGCCTGAAGTCGCTCGGCTTCCATCCGTCCGGGCGCGAGACGCTCTACGACGGGCTCACCGGCCGCCGGTTCGAGGCGGAGATCTTCGTCGGCGTGATCTACTACCAGAAGCTCCACCACATGGTCGCGGGCAAGATGCACATGCGCTCGCGCGGGCCGGTGCAGATCCTGACCCGCCAGCCGACGGAGGGGCGCTCCCGCCAGGGCGGTCTCCGGTTCGGGGAGATGGAGCGCGACTGCCTGATCGGCCACGGGGTGGCGATGGTGATCAAGGACCGCCTGCTCGACGAATCGGACGGCACGATCCAGTACGTCTGCGGCAACCCGGAGTGCGGGCACATCGCGATCCCCGACACGCGAGCGAGCTCGCTCCGCTGCCCGAGCTGCGGGAACACGTCGTCGATCTACCCGGTCGAGATGAGCTACTCGTTCAAGCTCCTGCTCGAGGAGCTGATCAGCCTCGGCGTGATCATGCGGCTCCAGCTGGAGGAGATGCGGTAAGGAGGGTCCATGACGCAGGGTCTGTCGAAGCGCATCAAGAGCCTCCAGTTCGCCTTCCTCTCGCCGGACGAGATCCGGCGGATGAGCGGCGTGAAGATCATCACCGCCGACACGTACGACGACGATGGCTACCCGATCGAGATGGGCCTCATGGACCTCCACTTGGGGGTCATCGAGCCGAACCTGCGCTGCCGCACGTGCGGCGGCCGCGTGAACGAGTGCCCCGGCCATTTCGGGATCATCGAGCTCGCGATGCCGGTGATCCACGTCGGCTACGCGAAGGAGATCAAGCGGCTCCTCCAGTCGACGTGCCGCGCCTGCGGCCGGATCCTCCCCGACGCGCCGAGCCCGCGCGCCGAGGCGTCGGCCGACTCCGACGATGCCGCGCCGGCGCCGCGCGTGCGCGAGCCGAAGGAGGAGCGCACCTGCCCGCACTGCCACGAGATCCAGCAGCGGATCGTCCTCGACAAGCCGACGACGTTCCGCGAGAACAGCCACAAGATCACGCCGAAGGAGGTCCGCGCCCGCCTCGAGCGGATCCCCGACGACGACGTCCGGGCCCTCGGCCTGAACCCGAAGTTCGGGCGGCCCGAGTGGGTGGTGCTGACGGTCCTGCCGGTGCCGCCGGTCCAGGTCCGCCCGTCGATCACCCTCGAGAGCGGGGAGCGGAGCGAGGACGACCTGACCCACAAGCTCGTCGACGTGCTGCGGATCAACCAGCGGCTCCGCGAGAACCGCGACATGGGCGCCCCGCAGCTCGTCGTCGAGGACCTCTGGGAACTGCTCCAGTACCACGTCACCACGTACTTCGACAACCAGACGAGCGGCATCCCCCCGGCGCGCCATCGTTCGGGGCGCCCGCTCAAGACCCTCGCCCAACGGCTGAAGGGGAAGGACGGCCGATTCCGCTCCAACCTGTCGGGGAAGCGGGTCAACTTCTCGGCCCGCACGGTGATCAGCCCGGACCCGCTGCTCTCGATCAACGAGGTCGGGATCCCGGCGGAGGTCGCCCGCGGGCTCACCGTCCCGCTCGAGGTGACCGTCCACAACCAGGACGTGGCGAAGGCCCTCGTCCGACGCGGCCCGACCCCGCCCCCCGACGCCGAGAACCGCTACCAGTGCGGTGTCAACTACCTCGTCCGCGAGGACGGCCAGCGGATCAAGGTGATGGAGAAGAACGCCGAGGCGCGCGCGGAGCTCGTGACGCCCGGCTCGATCGTCGAGCGCCAGCTCGTCGACGGCGACATCGTGCTGTTCAACCGGCAGCCGAGCCTGCACCGGATGAGCATGATGGCGCACTTCGTGCGGATCCTGCCGCACAAGACGTTCCGCTTCAACCTCTGCGACTGCCCGCCGTACAACGCGGACTTCGATGGCGACGAGATGAACCTCCACGTCCTCCAGAGCCAGGAGGCGCGGGCCGAGGCGAAGGTCCTGATGAAGGTCGAGGAGCACATCCTCTCCCCCCGGTACGGGGGCCCGATCATCGGGATGTTGCACGACCACATCACCGCCGCGTTCCTCCTGACGTACCAGAACCCGACGTTCACCCGGAGCGAGGTGACGTACCTCCTCTCGAAGCTCTCCTACCCGGTGCCGCCGCCCGCGACCAAAGACAAGGACGGCAACCCGCTCTGGACGGGCAAGCAGCTGTTCTCGCTCACGCTCCCGCCCGACCTGACGCTCGAGTTCCGGTCGAACATCTGGGCGCGGTGCGACTGTCCGCCGCTCGGCTGCAAGCACGACGCCTACGTCGTGATCGAGAACGGGGTCCTGAAGGCCGGGACGATCGACAAGAAGGCGATCGCCTACGAGAAGGGCGCGGTCCTGGACGCGATCGCGCGGAACGACGGCATGCCGCGCGCCCGGCGGTTCCTCGATGAGATGAGCCGCCTCGCGATCACCGCGATCGGCCTCAAGGGCCTCTCGACCGGGATCGACGACGAGGACGTCCCCGAGGGGGCGCGCAAGGAGATCCAGACGGAGCTCTCCGCCGCGCGCGTCCGCGTGAACGAGCTCGTCGAGCAGTACCGCCAGGGCGAGCTCGAGCAGATGCCGGGCCGCTCGCTGGAGGAGACCCTCGAGGTGATGGTCCGGCGCGAGCTCGGGCAGGCGCGCGACACCGCCGGCGACATCGCGGGCCGGAACCTGGGGCTCGAGAACCCGGCCGTCATCCTGGCGAAGTCCGGGGCGCGCGGCTCGATGCTCAACCTGACCCAGATGGCGGGGGCGGTCGGCCAGCAGTCCGTCCGGGGCGAGCGCCTCCTCCGCGGGTACGTCCACCGGACGCTGCCGCACTTCCAGCGGGGCGACCTCGGGGCCGACGCGCGGGGGTTCGTCAGCTCGAGCTACAAGCGCGGCCTCTCCCCGACGGAGTACTTCTCCCACTCGATGGGCGGCCGGGAGTCGCTCGTCGATACCGCCGTCCGGACGAGCCGCTCGGGCTACATGCAGCGCCGCCTGATCAACGCCCTCGAGGACCTGAAGGTCGCCGAGGACGGAACGGTCCGGAACACGGCCGGCACGGTCATCGAGTACAAGTACGGCGAGGACGGCATCGACCCGACGCGCTCCTACCAGGGCGCCCCGGTGTCGCTCGACGAGGTCGTCAGCCAGGTGCTCGGACGCCGCGTCCGGTCCTCGGACGAGCGCAAGCCGGACGGACCCGCGGGCGCGCCGCCCGTCACCGAGGAGGAGATGGACCTCCAGGCCGAAGCGCAGCTCGAAGAGGAGTCGGAGGAAGAGGAGACCGAGGAGTTCGGCGCCCCGGAAGAGGGCCCCGAGTTCGGAGGGGAGTGACGATGGCCGAGGAGAAGAAGCCCCCGCAGCGCGACATGGCCGAGCGGATCCAGGAGATCGCCCGGAAGGAGACGGGGGCGTCGCTGCCGCCGTCGCTCGTCGCCGAGCTCAAGGAGAAGCTCCACGGGCTGCGACTGCCGCCCGCCGACCAGATCCACGTGATCCGGGAGGTCGCCCGCCGGTTCCGCCGGGCGGAGGTCGACCCGCACGAGTCCGTCGGGATCGTCGCGGCGCAGTCGATCGGGGAACCCGGGACGCAGATGACGCTGCGGACGTTCCACTACGCGGGGGTCGCCGAGATGAACGTCACGCTCGGGCTCCCGCGGTTGATCGAGCTCGTCGACGCCCGCCGCATCCCGTCCACGCCGATGATGACCGTCCACGTCGACCGGAAGTTGAAGGGCGACCGCGACGCGGTCCAGAAGATCGCGCTGCAGATCGAGGTCACCACCGTCCCGGACGTCGCGTCGATCGGGACCGTCGTCGAGGACCTCAAGGTCGTCGTGACGCCCCAGGCCGCGCTCCTCGAGGCGCGCGGCGTCAAGCGCGCGGAGCTCGAGGCGGCGCTCGCGGAGAACCTCGACCCGCGTCTGTTCGTCGTGAAGCCGGGGAGCGGCTCCGGCGAGACGCGCTCGTTCGAGGTCCACCTGAAGGAGGCCGTCGAGGGCGCGACGAAGACCCGGAAGGAGGAGCTCGTCGAGGAGATGCCGTTCAAGAAGCTCCTCATCGCCAGCGAGGAGGCGAAGGGGATCCAGATCAAGGGCGTCGACGGGATCCGCCGCGCGCTGATCCGGAAGGAGAAGGACGAGTACGTGATCTACACCGAGGGGTCGAACCTCGACGGGGTCCTCGAGATCGCGGGCGTCGACGGCGTCCGGACGACCACGAACTCGGTCTTCGAGATCTACCGCGTCTACGGCGTCGAGGCGGCCCGGGCCGCGCTGATCCACGAGGCGAACCGGACGCTCGCCGAGCAGGGGCTCGGCGTCGACATCCGCCACCTCATGCTCGTCGCCGACGTGATGACGAACGAGGGCGACATCCGGGCGATCGGACGCCACGGGATCTCGGGCAAGAAGACCAGCGTCCTGGCGCGAGCCGCGTTCGAGATCACCGCGGCGCACCTCCTCCGGGCGGCGATCACCGGGGAGGTCGACGAGCTCAAAGGCGTCGCCGAGAACATCATCGTCGGCCAGCCGATCACCCTCGGCACCGGCGCCGTGAACCTCGTGTACCGGCCGCTCGGACCGGCGGCGCCGAAGGTCGAGCCCGAGCCGCCGAAGGCGGAGGCGTGAGATGGACCTCGCCCACGCGCTCAAGGTCGCGCTCGAGACCGGCCAGGTGCGCCTGGGTCTCGCCGAGACCCGCGCCGCCGCCGACGCGAAGAAGGCGAAGCTCCTGATCGTGGCGAAGAGCTGCCCCGACGCGAAGCTGCGGACCGATCGCGCCGTCGGGAAGATCCCGATCTACCACTACGACGGCTCCGCCGTCGAGCTCGGTCAGGCGTGCGGCCGACCGTTCCCGATCAGCGCGATGGCGATCGTCGACCCCGGCTCGAGCGCGATCCTCACCCTCGAGACGTAGGCCTCCGCGAACCCTTTCCATGCCCGAGATCGCGTTCGACCGCGAGACGATCGGCTACATCCAGCTGTTCGAGGCGCGGACCGGCGCGCGAGTGAAGGACTGCCTCGAGGCGGAGGACAAGCTCGTCTTCCTCGTCGCCCCGGGCGAGATCCCGAAGGCCGTCGGGCCCGGCGGGGTGCTCGTCGACCGCCTGAAGGGGATGCTGAAGAAGGAGATCCAGGTCGTCGAGTACGCCGACGACCCCGAGACGCTCGTGCGGAACATCTTCTACTGGTACTCGCCGAAGCGGGTCGACCTCGTCCCGAAGGGGAAGGGCCGGCACGCGACGGTCACGGTCGACCCGGCGTGGAAGGCCCGCGCGATCGGCAAGGCCGGGAAGAACCTCAAGATCGCCCGCGCGATCCTCCTCCGCCACACCGACATCGGCAGCGTCAGCGTCGCCTGACGCCGGCCGGCGCGGGCCGAAGGTATAATTCCCGCGGCGGGTCCGGCCGGGCCGTGCCCGCGCCGCGCCCGCGGATCCGCGCCGTCCTCTTCGACCTCGGCGGGACGCTCGTCGACGAACGCGACTTCGCCGGGTGGGCCGAGCTCGCCCGGCGCGTCTACCTCGACCTCGACGCCGACGCCGTCGGCCACCACTACGCCGAGGTCGAGCGCGCGATGGACGAGGCGGCGCCGCCGCTCGAGCGCGAAGCGTTCGTCGTCGAGTTCTGGCGCCGGGTGCTGGCCGGGGCGGCCGACCGGGCGGTCGATGCGCGGACGGCCGCGAAGTTCTGTGCGATCGTCCGGGAGCAGGAGCGCCCGGTCCACCTCTTCTCCGACGTCCGGCGCTGCCTCGACCAGCTGGCGGCCGAGCGCCGGACGCTCGGCGTCGTCTCGAACTCGACGAGCGAAGCGAGCGTCCGGCGAACCCTCGACCGGGTCGGGATCCTCGAGTACTTCGGTCCCGTCGTCTCCTCCGGCACGGAAGGGGTGGCGAAGCCGGACCCCGAGATCTTCCGGCGGGCGACGAAGCGGGCGAAGGTCGCGCCGGGGGACGCGTTCTACGTCGGGAACCTCGCGGTGACCGACGCGCGGGCGGCGGCCGCCGCCGGTCTCCACGCGGCGTGGCTGAACCGGGACGGGTTCGGGATGGGCGACGACCCCCCGGAGATCATGTCGCTCCTCGAGCTGCCGCTGGCGATCCGGCGGGCGGAGCAGAGCGGCTAACCCCGGACCCCGCGACCCGAATTTCTAAGGGCCGGGACGCCGTCCGCCCGGGGGTATGGACGGGCTCCTCTCCCGGGAGCGGCTCTGGTTCCCTCTGCAGCACCTGCGGGCGGACCGGGACTTCGGGCGGTTCCCCCAGGACGTCCGGATGACCGTCGGCCTCTTCGGATTCGTCCGGGGGCTCGCCCGCGTGACCGGGGTCGCGGCGGACGAACTGGAGCGGTACTGCCGGGAAGCCGCCCGGGTCGGCGAAGGATACCGGACCCGCTGGGCGACGGAGGGCGGGCCACGTCTCGATCCGTACCTCTGGGCGTCGTCGGAGGCGCTCTACGTCACCGTCCGCGCCGTGCGACCGGCGCAGATGGTCGAGACTGGGGTCCAGCGCGGTGTCTCCTCGGCGTTCCTGCTCGCCGCGATGGAGCGCAACGGGGCGGGGCACCTGACCTCGATCGACCTCCCCACGTTCGACGCGGCCGGGCGGGTGAACCGCGACGGGCGCGTCGACGCCTCCTACGTCGCCGGGCCGGAGGCGGTCGGCGACCTCGTCGACGCCCCGCTGCGGGCCCGCTGGACGCTCCGCCTCGGCGACGCGCGCGAGCTGCTCCCCACCGTGCTGGCGGGGCTCGGGACGATCGACGCCTTCTTTCACGACAGCGAGCACAGCTACGATCAGATGACGTTCGAATTCCGGACGGCCTGGACGCACCTGCGCGCCGGGGGGTGCCTGGTCTCGGACGACATCGCGTGGTCCCCTCCGGCCCAGCGGGCCTGGCGGGAATTCGTCGCGGCGCACCCCGGGCCGCGCGCGGTCTACTTCTCCCCGTCCGGCAATCGGGGCATGCTCCGCAAGGTGTGAGCGCGTCGCGGGGCCTGGCGTGGCGCTCCTCCGAGACGCTTTTAAATAGTCACGGGCTTACGAGGGGCGCACCGCGTGGGGACCCCATCGGGGTCGCCACGGGGCGACGCCGCCACGGCGGGCCGGGGATCCGTGAACCGGTCTCTTCCAGGGCGACGCCACAGATGGCCCGAAGGGGCGTGGAGCCCCGAGATCCCCTTCCCGGAGACGGGAAGTGACCTCTCGGGACCGACGGAGGAGACGTACGCAACGTTCGCGAATAGCTCAACCAGTAAGAAGTGAAAGAGCAATTCCGCCAGTCGGTTCCATCGGTCGCGATTCCCTATTCCCAGCACGCCGATCGAGGTGTGCGATAAATCCGGTTGATCCTGCCGGCGGGCACCGCTATTGGAGTTCGCTTAAGCCATGCGAGTCGAGAGGGGTAAGCCCTCGGCGCACTGCTCAGTAACACGCGGACAATCTGCCCTCGAGACGGGGATAACTCCGGGAAACTGGGGATAATACCCGATAGACCTGGGATGATGGAAGGCTTCCAGGTCCAAATCCTGCGGGGCTCGAGGATGGGTCTGCGGCCTATCAGGTAGTAGGGGGTTTCACGGACCCCCTAGCCGAAGACGGGTACGGGCTTTGGGAGAAGTCGCCCGGAGATGGATTCTGAGACACGAATCCAGGTCCTACGGGACGCAGCAGGCGCGAAACCTCCACAATGTGGGCAACCAC
>JASHVP010000145.1 GCA_030044475.1 Thermoplasmata archaeon
GCGGGCACCGGGTCCGGGCCCTGACCCGGACGCCGAGCCGGGCCGCCGAGCTCGCCCTCGCCGGGGCCGAGGTCCTCAAGGTCGACCTGCGCGAGCCCGAGGCGCTCGCGTGGGCGCTGGAAGGGGCCGACGGGTTCTTCGTCGTCACGACCCCGTTCGACAAAGGACTCGACGCGCCGAACTACGCCGACGAGGTGCGGCAGGGGTCGACCGCGCTGCGGGCGGCGAAGGTCGCCGGCACCCCGCACGTCGTGCTCTCCTCCGCGCAGGGGGACGGGGAGGCGGTCTCCCCCGTCTTCCACGCCAAGGCGAAGATCGAGCGGGAGGCGACCCGGCTCCGCCTCCCGATCACGATCGTCCGGCCGGCCGCCTTCATGGAGAACCTGCTTTCGTCGTGGGCGGTGCCCATGCTCCGACGGGGCCAGCTGAAGTGGCCGGCGCGCCCGGACGACTGGATCTACTTGGTGGCGATCGCCGACGTCGGCGAGCTCGCCCAGCGACTGTTCGAGCACCGCGAGGCCGCCGTCGGGCGCACGGTCGACCTGGTGGGGGACGCGCTCACCGTCGGCGGGATGGCCGGGGCCCTCGGCGCCGCGCTCGGCCGTCGGATCGAGTTCGTCGCCGACGGGTCCTCGGCCCCGCATCGGCCCGAACCGGGCGAGGGAGGTTCGGGGAAACCGGCGGCGGACCCCCTCGCGGCGACCCGGGCGCTCGAGCGGGAATGGAGGCTGCACCTGACCCGGTTGCGCGAGTTCCTGGACGCCTCCGACCTCTCGGTGCTGGGCCGGGGCGAGCGCCGGGCGGCGCCCCGGGGCGCGACGAGTGGACCGGTCGGGATTTGAACCCGAGGCCTCCGGTTTGCAAAACCGGCGATCTTCCGAGCTGATCTACCGGCCCACGCCGAGCGGAGGGGCGCCCGGCCGCCTTATCGTTTCGGCCGACCGGGGGGCGCGACGTGCTCCCACACCCGGTCGAGCTTCGGCACCGTCGGGCGCCGCCGGATCTCCGCGGGTTCGACCCACTCGGCCCGTCGGTGCTCCCAGTCGAGCGCGACGTCCGTCCGCGCGACGCGGAAGCGGAACGGATGGACGACGTAGACCGTGGCCTCGTCACGGGAGTAGACCGGGGCTCCCTCGGCCGCCAGCGAGAGATCGTCCGGCGCGAGCCCGGTCTCCTCGTGCACCTCGCGCGTCGCCTGCGCGAGCGGGGTGGGGTCCTCGAGGAACCCCGACACGCCCGCCCAACGCCCCCGGAACGAACCGACCCGGTCCGATCGCTCCAGGAGCAGGATCCGTCCGTCCTCCCGCTCGAGGATCGACGTGACGACCTCGACCTCCCGGACCCCGGCGATCCGCACGGACCCCTCGTTCCCGTCGACGTCGACCACCTCGCCTTCGCGCAGGAGGTCGAGGTCGACGTCCGCGACGACCGGCGCGGAGGTCGGGGCGGGGGTCGGCGGCGGCACCCCCTGGAGGACGAATCCCCGCGCTCGGTCCGGCCCCCCGTCGAGCGGGGGCCACCAGAGCGCCGAGAGGGCGAGCACGGCGTCCCCCTCGGAGACCCCTCGGGTCCAGTCGAGGGGGTCGTCGACCAGGTGGACCGGCCCGCTCGCGCGCCCCGCCGCGATCCGGACGCCTCGGATCGGCACGGGGACCCCGAGGCGTCCGACGCTCAAGCGGTTGCGGTTCGCCCGCCGGGAAACGCCTTCTACTCGGTCCCGGTCGAGCCCGCGAGCGCCCCGTGAAGCTCAGCGCCTTCTCCGTGGTCGACGACTATCCGGGGGCGGACGGGGCGCCGACGGACCGGGTCCGGGAGGTCGTGGACCTCGCGGAAGCGGCGGAAACGGCGGGCCTCTCGTCGCTCTGGGTCGCGGAGCACCACTTCCACGCGGGCGGGGTCTGCCCGTCCCCCCCGGTGCTGCTGGCCGCTTGTGGGGCGCGGACCCGTCGCCTTCGCCTCGGGGCGTTGGTCAGCGTGCTCCCGTTCCACCGGCCGATCGATGTCGCCGAGGAGTACGCGCTGCTCGATCGCCTGCTCGGCGGTCGGCTGAACCTGGGCGTCGGGAGCGGATACCTGCCCACCGAATTCGAGGGGTTCGGCGTCGACCCCGCGGGGAAGCGGGAGCGGTTCGAGGCGGGGCTCGCGACGATCCTGGCCGCGTTCGCCGGGAAGGAGGTCCGGGTCGATGGCGACCGGTCCGCGCCGGTCCGGATCAACGTACGCCCGGTCCAGCAGCCCCACCCCCCCCTCTGGGTGGCGGTCCAGCGCCGGGAGGCGGTCGCCTACGTCGCCCGCCGGGGGTTCTCGGTGGCGCTCGTCCCGTACGCCACCGTCGCCGACGTCGCCGAGCTGGAGGCCGAGATCCGGGAATTCCGGGAGAACCTTCCCCGGGGCAGGACGGCGGAGGTCGCGGTGGCCCTCCACCTCTACGCCGGGCCGACCCCCGACCGGGCGCGAACCGCGCTGCAGCGGTACCTCGACAGCCGCCTCGCGTTCCAGTCCGCGTTCTACCGGGACAAGGTGGCGAAGGACCCCCGGCACGCGCACGCCGAGGCGATCGAGGAGAGCGGATTTGCCCTCTTCGGCCCGCCGGGCGAGGTCGCCGGGCGTCTGCACCGGTTCGCCCGGGCGGGCGTCGACGAGGTCGTCGGACTGTTCGACTTCGGCGGTCTCCCGCCGGCCGAGGTCCACGCGTCCGTGCGGCGTCTGGGGGAGGCGTTCCGCTCCGGCTGAACGACCGGCCCGAACCGACTTAATCTCGCGGCGGCGTGCGCCCGGGGGTGGTCCACGTGGCGGAGATCCTGCCCGGTGTGCATCAGGTGGAAGGCGTCGACCCGTCGCCCGACTTCTCGACCCACGTCTATCTCGTCAAGGACAAGGGCGCGACCTGGACGTTGATCGACACCGGTCTTCCCGAGACGCATGCGGCCACCCTGGCGTACCTGAAGAAGATCCACGTGGAGCCGACGGCGATCCGGAAGATCCTGCTCACGCACCTCCATCGCGACCACACGGGGTCGCTCCGGGTCCTCGCGGCCGCGACCCACGCCCGGACGTTCGCCCACTGGATCGAGGCGGCGTACATCGCCTGCGACCCGGCGTACGACGGACCCGGCGCCCCACCGGCCGAGCCGTTCGTCGTCGACGAGACGCTGAAGGACGGGGACACCGTGGACGCCGCCGGCGGACTGATCGCCTATCACACCCCGGGGCATACGCCCGGGCACACCGCCTACTACCATCCGGAACGCAAGCTCCTGTTCTCCGGCGACCTGTTCTTCGGCGAAGGGGACGGCATCATCCTGACGGTCCCCGACTTCACGCACCACAGCCCGACCGCGAAGATCTCGGCCCGTCGGATGGGCCGGCTCGCGGTCGACTCGCTGCTCACGTATCACGGGGGACCGATCGTGAAGAACGGCGGGGCCGCGCTGCGCAAGCTCGTCGGCACGCTCTGACGGATCTCGTCCGCCGGCCCGCGGCGCGGCGGCCGGAGCGAGTGGGACTGGCCAGATTTGAACTGGCGTCTCGGAGTCCCGAACCCCGAAGGATGGACCAAGCTACCCCACAGTCCCAGACGGGGGCTCGCCACTCTCCCCAGCTATTTGACGGTGGGGGCAAAGGGATCACCTACCGGCGGCGGAGCGTTTCACCACCTCCTCGGCGCACCTTACATGTCTCCCTTCCCTAGGACGGTCGGACGATGTCCGGTGCCTCGTCGGTGCCCCCGATTCCGGGGCTGGCCCCGTTCGAATCGCTCTCTTGGAGCATTCC
>JASHVP010000146.1 GCA_030044475.1 Thermoplasmata archaeon
GGCCGGAGCGCGGGCGCCCCTGGAGGGACCCGGACCCGGGGTCCCGCGCCCCCGGCCGCGCGGGTTCGAGGACAAGTCCGGAGGCCCGCGTCGGAGTCCTCCCCGGCCGGCGCCCTCCGACGGGAGGTCCCTGCCGACGTCCGAGCGTGGACCGACGACCTCTCGCCGGTCCGGCGTCCCCGGGGCGGGACCGTGGCGTGGAATCTCGCTCGCTAGGGACTGGGAACGGTCGTCTCGTTGGTCGGCTGGATCGTGAGGGTCGCGTCGAACCAGAGACCACCGGCCGGAGGAGACAGGGACGTCGGGAGCGTGAACACGAGGGCCCAGCCGGACCACTCTCCGAGCCCGTACAGGAAGTGGTCGCCTCCCACGAAGGTCCCATTGGCGCTCGAATAGATCGTCGGCGTGTCCCCGGAAAGTCCGGGATTGACTTGGAAGAAGAACGGGCCGGCCACGGTCATGTTGGCCCAGAGCCCGGGGGAGCCGCCGGGATTCCCCGCTTCGAAGAACCAAAGGTCGTACGAAGACCCCCCGAACAGCTCCTCCGGACACTCCGGCGCGGGCGGGGGCGATGACGATCCGACGGGGAAGGTCTCGTTGCACGCGTTCTGAGAGGGCGGGCCAAACGTCGGGGGAGAGCCGTTCAGGTAGTCAATCTGGAGCTCGACGCCGTCGAACCGAACGACGTCCGGTCGAGCGACGGGCCCCAGGGAAGAGCCGACCACGAGGAACGTCGCGACCAGAGCCCCGACGAGGACGGCGAGCGCCGAGCGCCGTGCGGTCACGCGAGGCTCCCGTCCGATCGAAACGACCGGGCAAGATTATCTTTGCGCGTTTCGGGGTCTCGGAGGCGAGAGGTGGGCGCCGACCGAGACGGAGCAGCCACTGGAGGGATTTGAACCCCCGACCTGCTGATTACGAATCAGCTGCTCTGCCAGCTGAGCTACAGTGGCGTCCGGGACCGGACCACGGGGCTCGGACTATAATGGTGGCGGCGGGCCGTCACCGAATCCGGTCGAGCGCCTCGGTCAAGTCGCGCACCAGGTCCTCCGGGTCCTCGATCCCCAGCGAGATCCGCACCATCCCGTCGTCGATCCCGCGGGCGTGACGAGCGTCGTCGGACAGCAGGCGGTGGGACGTCAGGCGAGGCACGCTGGCGAGGCTCTCGACCCCTCCCAGGCTCGCGGCGACCTGCACCAGCCGGAGCCCGTGCAGGAACGGATCGACGGCCCCGGCCCCGCCGGCGAGAGAGAGGGCCAGCATCCCGCCGCGTCCGCGCATCTGCCGCGCCGCGATCGCCTCCTCGTCCGGACTCCCGCGGCCCGGATAGTGGACGTGGGCCACGGCCGGGTGACGCTGCAGCGCCGCGACGATCCGGCGCCCGTTTTCGTTCTGCCGCTCGACCCGGAGCGCCAGCGTGCCCAGGCTTCGCTGCAGCAGGAACGCCGCGAACGGGTCGAGCGTGGCGCCGAACCGGTCGAACGGGTCGATCCGCGCGAGCAGCTTCGCCGGACCCACCACGACCCCGCCCGTCAGGTCCGAGTGGCCGCCGAGGTACTTCGTCGCGCTCTGCACCACGAGGTCGGCCCCCAGGGCGAGAGGCCGCTGGTTCAGCGCCGTCGCGAACGTGTTGTCGACGATCAGATGGGCGCCCACCGCGTCGCTGGCGGCCGCCCACCGGGCGATGTCGTGCACTCGGAGGGTGGGATTCGTCGGGGTCTCGAGGAGCGCGAGGCGCGTTCCCGGGCGGAGCTGCGCCTCGGGGCTCCTCGCCTCGGAATCCGTGAGGGTCCGGACGCGCACCCCGTAGCGCGGGAGGAGGTCGGCGAGCAGCCCACCAGTCCCCCCGTAGAGGTCCTGGAGCGCGACCACCTCGTCGCCGGTGCGCAGCAGCGACAGGACCGTGGCGGAGATCGCCCCCATCCCCGACGCGAACAGCCGGGACGCCTCGCCGCCCTCCAGCTGGCGGACGACCTCCGCGGGGCCCTCGACCGTCGGGTTCGAGTTCCGCGAATAGTGGTACGGTCCGCCCTCCGCTTCGGAGTGGGCGGCCGGGAACCGGAACGTGGAGGACTGGTAGATCGGATAGATGACGGAGCCCGCGTTCCGGTCCGGGCGGCGCGCGCCGTGGACGAGCCGGGTGGTCGGGCCCTCGACCCACTCCGGCAGGGGCCGGAACGGCGGCTTCCGCCACTCGGATGGGTCCGGGGTCACGCCCCGCCCGCCCGGACCGGCGGCGAGACCGCGCCCCGGAGCAGCCCCAGTCGCCGCGGGGCGTCGAGCTCTTCGAGATATCGCGCGACGGCCGGTGGGACCCGATCCGCCCAGCCCCCGCCCGAGGCGAGCCGCTCGCGGATCTGGGCCCCCTCGAGGCGGGAGCGGTCGACCAGCGAGGGGGAGTCGACGGGATACCCGGCCCGCTCGAACAGGAGCCGCGTGAGCGGGTTGTTCGTGTAGACTCGGTCGAACGGGGGGAGCAGCCCCTCCACGTATCGGACCCAGAGCGCGTGCCGCTGGATGTCGGCGATCGGGATCGCGACGACGCCGTCCACGGAGGCTTCGCGCAGCGCCCGGTCAATCATCTCGAGCCGCTCGCCGGCGGTGAACGGGTTCTCCCAGGTGAACGACAGCTCCGCGCTCCCGACCCCGAGGAGCAAGGGCGCCCCGGGACGCTCGGAACGGACCGAGCGCACGACGGCGAGGTGCCCCAGGTGGAACGGCTGGAACCGGCCGACCAACAGGCCCCGCACGAGGGCGGCGATATCACTCGGGGCTCAAATCTTCCACGTCGTCCAGGAACTCGTCGAGGTGCGCGCAGCGCGCCGTGAGGTAGTGGCGGCAGTGCTCGCAGCGCCGGTCGTTCCACGCGAGGCGGAGCTGGTGGTTGAACTCGTAGCACTCCCGGTTGACGAACCGGTCCTCCTCGTCCTCGTCCGACGTGGCCAGGGGAGGCCGCGTTCCGACGGTCGCGTGGACCGGGAGCCGGAACGTGCTCTTCACGAGCTCGTCGGCCGACCCGGTGGCGACGGCAGCGACCCGGCCGCCGGCACCTCGTCGCCGCTCCGGTTGGTGGCGTGGACCATCGCCGCGAGCCGCTCGAGGAGCGACTCCTTCTGGGAGCCCTGGCCGACGAGCGCGTACTTCAGCACGTCGCGCAGCGTGCGCACCGGGATCACCTCGATCGCGCCGCGGTATCGGGACTCGAGGACGAGGTCGTCCATGTTGTCCGCGGGGATCAGGACCCGCCGGATGCCGGAGTCCGCGGCGGCCTCGACCTTCGCCGTCACGCCGCCGACCGGGAGCACCTGGCCCCGAACCGAGAGCGAGACGGTCATGGCGACCGACTGGTCGACAGGGACCCCCTCGAGGGCGCTGATCACCGCCGTCGCGATCGAGACCGACGCGCTGTCGCCCTCGACCCCGTCCGACGTGCCGACGAACTGGATGTGGATGTCGTAGCGCGAGATGTCCTCGCCCGTGTACTTCTTGACGAGGGCGCTGACGTTCTGGACCGCCTCTTTCGCGATCTCGCCGAGCTTGCCGGTGGCGACCACGACCCCGCCGTCGCGCGTCTGGGCCGGCGTCACCTCGGCCACGATCGGGAGCACGATGCCGGAGAACTCGGCCATCCCCGTCTGGGCGTTGATCGCCGCGAGACCGTTGACGACGCCGACCGCCGCTCCCTCGGTCGAGAACATCCGGTACTCCTTGCGCCGCTCGATGTACCGGTCCGCGATCTGCTGCTCGAGCGACCGGCTCGCCCGCTTGGCCTTCACCACTTGCTCGGCGTGGACGATCGGGACGCCGTCCGAGAGGGCGATGTCGCCCGCGACCCGGACGAGCCCCCCGAGCTCGCGGAGCCGCAGGGTGAGCTGTCCGGACCGACCCGAGCGCCGCTGGGCCTCGCGGACCACCTCGGCGATCGCCGGGACGTCGAAGTGGGGGATCTTCTTGTCCTTCAGGACCTCCTGGGCGACGAAGCGGACGATCTTGAGCCGGTTCTCGGGCGTGTCCGGCATCGTCGTCTTCACGTAGAGCTCGTAGCCGTACCCCCGGATCCGCGAGCGCAGCGCGGGGTGCATCGACTGGACGCTGTCGATGTTGCCGGCGGCCACGAGGACGAAGTCCGACGGGACGGCCTCGGTCTTGACCATCGCGCCGGCGGAGCGCTCCGACTGCCCGACGATCGGGAACTTCCGCTCCTGCAGGGCCGTGAGCAGGGAGTGCTGGCT
Source organism: Thermoplasmata archaeon (assembly GCA_030044475.1). Classification (GTDB taxonomy): domain Archaea; phylum Thermoplasmatota; class Thermoplasmata; order Lutacidiplasmatales; family UBA184; genus Lutacidiplasma. The sequence continues at coordinate 4,233 of JASHVP010000146.1, forward strand.
CTCGATCTTCAACAGGTTGATCTCGTCGACGAACAGGACGCCGCCGTTCGCCTTGTGGATGGCGCCGACCTCGACCCGCTCGTGCGGGGGCGTCTCGAGCCCTCCCGACTGGAACGGGTCATGCTTCACGTCCCCGAGCAGGGCCCCGGCGTGCGCCCCGGTGGCGTCGATGAACGGGGGTTTCTCATCGGGCGTATGCGAGACGAGGAGCTTCGCCACCCCGGCGGACGAGTCGTTCCGTCCGCTCGAGAAGCGGACGATGACGTACAGGATCAGGATCACGAAGAGACCGAGCAAGAGCGCGGTGTAGTCCGGCGGCCGCGTCGACAGCACCACGTAGAGCGTGAAGGCGAAGATCGCCAGCGCCCCGACGATGAACAGGATCGTCCGCTGCTCCTTCTTCTGGGCCGCCTCCAGCTTCTGCGCCGCGACGATCTCCTTCCCCTTGCCCGCCGGAACGACCCGGATCTTCGGCTCGTTCGGGTCCTCGTTGTTCGGGTAGGCGAGGATGTCCTGGAGCTGTTCCTTGGGCAGGAAGTCGACCATCGCCCGGGCGAGCATGCTCTTCCCCGTCCCCGGCTCGCCGATCAGGATCATGTGGCGCTTCTGCGTCGCCGCCTTCCGGGCGACCTCGACCGCGTCGTCCTGGCCGATCACCTGGTCGAGGAGTCGGTTCGGGACCTCCACCTGCGCGGTCGTCTGGAACGGGAGCGACTTCGCCCACGTATCCAGCTCGTTCGCGGGCGCTTCCGGAGGCTCACCGGACGGTGTTCCCGCTTCTTCTGCCATGGCGGCGACTCGACCCCGGATCCCGCGGAGCCGTTCTGCCGGTAGAACTATGGGGGGTCTCTATAAATCCCTTCCCGAACGCGCGGGTTTCCTCGGTGGCGTTCGGGTGACTCCGGGGGGCGGTCACGCACTGGTCCGAGGGGGTCCGGCGTTATATCTATCGGTCCGGACTCGGCCCGCGGGGGGAGTCGGGTGACCCGACGGCTGGAGGGCAAACCGGTCGCCGACTCTCGGAACGCGGCGACCCGGGCCGCGATCGCGGCGCGCGGGGACCAGCGGGCGCCCTCCCTCGTCAGCGTCCATCGCGACATCGACAGCCCGTTCCGGTTCTACCTGAAGCGCCAGGCGAAGGCCGCCGCCGAGGTCGGGGTCGTGTTCCGGGACGAGGCGGTGGGCGATGCCGCCCACCCCGAGGCGCTGACGGCACGACTCGCCGCCCTCGGCCGGGACCCGGCCGTCGACGCGGTGCTCGTCGAGCACCCCCTCCCTCCCCCGTTCGACTTCCCCGCCGCGGTGGGGGAACTGCCCCTCCCGAAGGACGTGGACGGCGTCTCGCCGGGCAACCTCGGACGGCTCGTCGCGCAGCGGCCCGTCCAGGTGCCCGCCGTGGCGCTCGCCGCGGTCGCGATCGCCCGCCACTACGAGCTCCCGATCGAAGGCGAGCCGGTCGCGGTGGTCGGCCGCTCGGAGACGGTCGGTCTGCCGCTCGCCCTCCTCCTGGCGAGTCGGGCCCCGAGGATGAACGCGACCGTCACCCTCGTGCACTCCCGAAGCCGGGACCTCGCCGGGGCCCTGTCCCGGGCCCGAACGGTCTTCTCCTGCGTCGGGCGTCCCGGCCTGCTCGACCGGTCGAACGTCCCCCCGGGAGCGCACGTGGTCGACGTCGGACTCTCGTCGGTCCCGGACCCGACCCGGCCGGGCGGCTCCCGGAGCGCGGGCGACGCGAACCCCGAGGCGCTCGAGGGGTGGGCCGACTCCTTGACCCCGGTCCCCGGGGGGGTGGGTCCCGTGACCGTGGCGGAGCTGATGGCGTCCGCGACGCGGGCCTGGTCGTGGGCGACCGGGCGGGAGTCGCCCCCATGAGCCGCTCCCACGGCTCGGCGCCGCGGCGACCGACGCTCCACTGCCGGGACTGTCCGATGTGGTATGGCGGCGAGGACTCCGGCTGGGGTCCCTGCTCGATCAAGAACCGGCGCGGCGACGAGCGATACCTCACTTGGGGGGGACACCGGTGCGACGAGGGCTATGTCCCGCCCACCGCGGCGAGCGCCCGCGCGCGTGCGGCGCCGTTGAGCGGCGCCCGTTCGACCTCGAGGGCGTCGGACGTGGGATACTCCTCGACCTCGAAGGCCGGCCAGCGCAGGCGCGCCGCCCCCCGCCGCAAGGCCCGCGGCGGCAGGACGACGCGGCGACGGGCCACGTCGAGACGATAATCGTCCGGCCCGACGCGCACGGCCGTGGCCACCCCCTTCGCCCATCGCGGGAGGTCGCGCTCGCCCGACGCCTCGACCACGCCGAGGACGACGGTGCCGTCGTCGGTCCGCTCCGCGAACGGGGGCGCGGTCCGTTCCGCCTGCCGGAGGAGCCGCTGGCGCAGCTGGACCCCGTCCTTGAACCGGGACGAGCAATAGTGGACCGGGACGGAGAGCCGGAGATCGCGGACGAGCCGCTCGGCGACCGCGCGGCTGCCCCGGACCCCCCAGCCGTTGCGCGGGTCGGTCCGGTAGCCCCGATCCCGCAGCGCCGCGTCGTTCGTCTCCGAGAACTCCAGCTCGTTCAGGTTCACGAAGTCGACGCCGATCGCCTCGAGGGTCCGCAGGAGGCGGACGAGCTCGGCCTCTTTCTCGGGAAGGACGGGGATCTCCACCCCCCGGCGGATCCCCCAGGCGGGGGCCTCCTCGAGGACGGTCCGATAGGCACCGCCGCTCGCTCCCAGCGGACCCCACAGGTAGTGGGGGATGTGCAGCCGGAACTCGTCGAGGCCGGCCCCGGCGAGCCGGCGCAGCTTCGACGCGTTCGGTTCGTGCGTGTAGAGGTGGATGTTGTGGCCGGAGCCGAACTCTCCCTTGAGCAGTCGGACGTAATGCTCCACCCGGTCGACGACCCCGAGCGGGTCCCCGCCCGTGATCCCGGTCCCCGCCGCCCCGATCGACCGGGCCTCGGCGAGAACGTCGTCGTCGCCGACGACCCGTCGCTCGTTCGCGTAGACGACGTCCTTCTGGTTCCGGTTCGGCGAGACGGGGCAGTAGAAGCAGCGGAACCGGCAGACCCCGGTGACGAACAGGACCATCTTGCGCCCCTGGGCGCACTGGTCGCACGCCTCCGAGAGCGGACCGCGGTGGCTCGACGCCATCGGCAGCGGGTGGAGGGGGAGCGGGTCCATGGAGCGTCGGCGACGGGGCGACCCGTGGATAATGGTTTCCGACGCGGCCCGGACGGCGGGCCGCGGGGGGCACCCGCCCCGTCGGTGGTCCGACGCCACCAAGTGGGACAGAGGAAGGCTGCGAGGCTCAATCTCAAATCCCCCACCCGGCTCGGCGCGAACGTTCGGGAGGCAGCACGTCGATGGAGATGCAACCGGGCCAGATGGCCTACGACCGAGCGAGCACCGTCTTCTCCCCGGATGGACGCCTGTTTCAGGTCGAGTACGCCCTCCAGGCGATCCAGATGGGCGGCACCGCGGTCGCGGTGACGTACGACGCCGGTATCGTCTTCGTCGCGTACCGGAACCTCCCGGTCAGCTCGCTCGCCGAGGCCGGCTCGATCGAGAAGAGCTTCGCGATCGATACGGGGCTCGGCTGCGTCACGGCCGGCCTCATCGCCGACTCGCGGGTCCTCGTGGAATTCCTGCGCGTTGAGACGCAGCGCCACCGGCTGACGTACGGGGAGCCCGCGCCGTACGCCCTGCTCGGCCACGCCCTCGGGACGCTCCTCCAGCAGTACACGCAGTTCGGGGGGACGCGGCCGTTCGCCGTCTCGCTGCTCCTCGGAGGCTTCACGGGTCGGACGCCCGGGCTGGTGGAGCTCGACCCGAGCGGCGCGACGATCGGCTGGAAGGCGTACGCCATCGGCCGCAACCGCCGGGCCGTCGCCGACTTCCTCGAGGAGAAGCTGACCGAGCACCTGAACGAGGACGGCGCGTTCAAGCTCGCCGTCCAGGCGGTGGCGGAGGGTTCCCCGACGCCGTTCCAGCCCGAGGCGCTCGACGTCGCGATCCTCGAACCCGAAGCCGAGCTCCGACGGCTACCCGCCGCCGAGGTCGCGCGGCGGGTGCAGGGGATGCCGTTCATCGGCCCGCCCGAGCGCAAGGCCGGCGCCCGGTAGGCGTCGGCATGGCGCGTCCGCTCTCGTTCTCCCCCGCGGATGCGCGCACGCTCCTCGCGTACGACCGGGAGGTCTTCGACCGGTTCGTCGGACGGGTCCGCCGCCTCCCGGGGCGGGAG
>JASHVP010000147.1 GCA_030044475.1 Thermoplasmata archaeon
AGGTCTTTCTAGTCCATCGGAGTACCGAACGTCGATCCCATGCCGTACTACGTGTTGCTCGGGAATTGGACCGAGGAGGGTGTTCGAGCCGTCAAGCAGGCGCCGAAGCGGGCCGAAGCCTTCCATGCCGCGGTCTCGGCGGCCGGCGGAAAGGTGCTGCTGGACCTGCACACGATGGGGGCCTACGACTTCGTGACGGTGGTGGAACTTCCGTCCGACGAGGTGCTCAACACGCTCGCCCTCCGGAGCGGGCAGCAGGGGTTCGTCCGGACCACGACGTTGAAGGGCTGGAACCTCGCCGAGTTCACGCAGTTGACCCAACAACTTTGACCAACCCCCCCGGTCCGCGCCGGACCGCCGCCGTCGAAGCATCGACCTCGACGGCACGCCATTCCTCCCAACGGGGAGAGCGGGCTTCCGGAGCGGGTAGGGCGCTACCGGGAGGCCCTCCGGACCGGTCGACACTCGCCGGGCGATACGGGCCGTTCGAGCGGGTGGGACCGCGCGTATCGGCGGGCGACCTCTTCGGGAGCGAGCCCTTCGGCGATGAGATCCGAGATCTCCTGTCGACGGCGACGTTCGGTTTTGGCGAGCGATCCGTACGCGGACCCGGCGGGGGTTCCGGGGCCGACCGCGCGGAACCCCGCGTCCCGATCTCGTCGGGGCAGGTCCTTCGTCCCTTCCCTCGGGCCGTTCTCGCTCATCGGTCGTAGGTAGGCCCGACACCGCTCTTCACACCTCCGTCGGTCGTCCGAAGAGCGAGGACACGGAGCTCCGCCCCGCCCATACGGCCGGCGGGAATCCCCAGAGGCGGCTCCTCGATCCGGCGGGCACCGGCGGAACCCGCTCGCTCTCTCCCGGCTTCCGTGGGTCGCATCGTCGTTCGGATCCCGGACCGCAGGGCCTCGGGATCGGGCGAGGGCGCGCCGTCGGAACGAGCATCGCGAGAGTCAGGAACGGGTTGCGGGCGTCCCGGGCGGCCGGCCGGGCTCGTCGAGGGCCCGGCCCGGACGACCCACACCTCCGACACTCGTCGCGGTTCCTTCCCGGCGCACCGTCCGGAGTCGGGCCCAGAGGACCGGCTTGCGCGAAGTCGGCACCTGCTGGACGCCCGTCAGGGACGCTCCGTTCGCGACGATGTAGGTCGGCGTGCCGCAGACCGCGTCGTCCAGGTCCGCGAGCACGAGGTACGCCCCATCGAAATTCGTCTCCTCGGAGGGATACGGCCCCAGCCCAGTGAGCGCCGCCCCGTAGTAATCGGGGTCGCGCCCCATCGAAGGGCTCCCGACAGTCCCGAGCGGAGCAGGATCCCGATCACGGCGGCCGGGATGGCGATCATGACGGAGACTCGGACTCGCTTGCGCTGGTTCGTGTTCAATAGAGGGCTCTCCCCTCCCCCATACTGTCGACAAAATATAAAGTAAAGTTATTAATTACTATTTACTATTCTTATCTGGTTGTGGGGGTTTGTAGTCTCCGGAGTTCCGTTTCGCGCGCCCGATCCCCCGAGGTCCGGTCCCTCGGGGGACCGGCGTCGGTTCCCGGTCCCGACCCCCGCTTCCCGCGGACTCAAGAACCCCCGCTGGTACGCGCCCGGGGTGGACGGGGACGAGCGGCTGTCTCCCGCGCCCGACCCGCCGGGAGCCGGTCGGTCGTTCCGACGGGGCATCGAGGGCGAGGATCTCGGTCGGATCATTTCGCTCAGCGATGGGGTCTTCGCGTTCGCGCTGACCCTGCTCGCGCTGTCCCTGGCCGTTCCGACGGTCTCCTCGGGGGTCCCGGCGGATCGCGTCTCGTCGAACCTCGCCTTCCTGCTCCAGCAGGACTGGCCCGCGTTCCTGGGTTACGTCTTCGCGTTCGTGATGATCGGGATCTGGTGGGTCATCCACGTCCGGACGTTCCAGTACATCGCCCGGTTCGACTCGCGACTCGTCTGGCTGAACATGGCGGTCCTGCTCCAGATCGCCGTGATGCCGTTCGTCCTTCGCGTCTACAACACCTACAGCTCCACGCAGGTCGCGGTCGGGTTGTTCGCCGGCATCCAGGTCGGGCTCGGTGTGACGACGACGCTGATCTGGGATTACGCACGAAGGCGGGGCCTTCTCAAGTCCAAGGTTCCCCCGGAGATCGCTCGGGCCTACAGCCGGAGAGGCTGGTTGGTGGCCGCGGTCTTCGCCGGGTCGATCGGCCTCACGTTCGTCAGCTTGAGCGCGGCCGAACTCTCCTGGATCCTCGTCTTCTTCGTCCAACGGTTCGCCGACCCGGCGTGGGTCTCCGAGCGACATCGCGCGGCCTCGTAGGTCGGAACGCCGGGGTCCCCGGCGGTGGGTCTATATCGGAGGTCCTCGTCCCGCCCGCATGGCCGATGCGCCGGTCCGGAAGGGTGCTCTGCTCACGGTGGGAGTGGTCGCCGTCGCGATCGCGGGGCTCCTGCTCGCGACCCCGTTCTCGGAAGCAGGGCCGGTGTCGCCCCGCGCCGGCCCGGCGTCGGGCACCGTCTCGAACGTCCTGACCTGGAACGGAGCCAACGTCGCGTCCAACGGCGGGGTCAGCTCCGCGCTCTCGATCGATCTGGCCCAGCAGGCGAACGTCCGGTACAACTGGTCGGCCGCCCCGCTCACGGGCGGACCGGTGACGGTGAGCGACGCGCGCCTGCAGATGTTCTACTTCGGATTCGCCGTGGCGACGCGCGACGTCACGATCTCGAACCCGATGCCGAGCCTCGGCGGGAACATCGTCCTGAACTGGACCCCGATCGCGGTCTCCTACGTGCTGGGCGGCGCTTACCGACTGACCGCGAGCCTGTTGACCCCGAACGGCACCACGGTCTGGAGCGAGAATTTCTACGTGAAGGGGAACGCGCCCTACGGCATCCTGGCGGTCCTCCCGATCCTGTTGCTCCTCATCGCGGTCTACGAGGCGTACCTGCTCGCCCGATCCGGTCGGTTCGCGACGCGGAGCGTCCCTCCGTCGGCCCCCACGACCCCGCCGGCCTCCCCCGAGAGCGCAGAGGAACCCTCCGGAGCTCCGCCACCGCCTCCCCCGCCGCCCGAGGGCGCGACATGAGCGCGACCTCCCACGGCGCCGCGTGCGGCGTCGTCTTGGGCATCGTGGTCGTGATCTTCCTCCAGCAGACCTCCTACCTTTCCCTGAGCGACCTCACCCCGGCGATCGAGGACCTGGCGATCGGGGCCGTCGTGGGGGGCATCCTCTGCGGTCTGATCGGGTGGCTGCTCGGTCGGAGCTATCTGGCCCGGCATCCGCCCCAGGGAACGGCCGGACCGTAGCCCGCGCCGACGCGGGTCACCCGGGTCCGTTCGGCGGTTCCCGCCCTGTGGCCGACCCGGTGGACCCGAGCGGACGGCGGGGCGCCGCACCGGGGCGGACGCCGCCGATGGAGCCGGTTCGGTGGGAGCCTCTTCGACCGGCCGATCGAGCGGCGCTCGAGGAGGCGGACCTGTCCGAATGGTTCAACCCGTTCCTGACCCACCTCACGTCCGAGTCGGAGCGGCTGGGCGGCACCACCCAGGTGCTCCAGAACGGGGGGACGATCGTCGCCCTGGTCCTCGCCGATCCCCTGGAGCGCGCCGCGACCGTGTTCTCGCGCGACCGGGCCCTCGTGGCGGAGGCGATGCGAGAGCATCCGTCGCTGAGCATGTTCGCGGAGTGCTCGCTCGATCCGACGGCCGAGCGATACTCCATCCTGCGGTGGGACCGAGCCGCGGGTCCCCTGGCCCACCGGTTCGCGCACGCGATCCGGCCCGTGCGGGCGCGGGACCGGGAGGACTGCTGTCGCCTCCTCCGGGAGGTGTACGGACCCGGGGGAGAGCGGTGGCTGCTCGCCGGTCCGCCCCCCGGCGAGATCGGGTTCCTCGCCGACGTCGACGGACGACCGGGCGGTCTCGGTTGGCTCTGTCTCGAACGCGGCCACGGCCGGCTCCACTCGTTGGCCGTCCGCGCCCCGTATCGTCGACTCGGGGTCGGAACCGACCTGGTCGCGACGCGCCTCCTCTGGGCCGAACGCGCCGGGGCCGTCGACGTAATCTCGGAGATCTCCGACCGAAACCCGGCGTCCCGGGCCGCCGCCGTCCGAGCCGGCATGCGGGAGGTCGGGGCGATCTACCTCCACCCGCCGCGCGCGGGCCCCGGGACCGGCGCTAGCTCCGGGTCGCCCCGCAGTACGGGCACTTCGTGACCGTCGAGTCGATCAGCGCGCCGCAGTACGCGCAGTTGACCTTCACGGTCTCCTTGATCACGATCTGCTGGACCGCGGGCTGACCGCCGGGGGTCAGGTTGATCGGAGGCGGTGCCGGACCCATCGGGGGCGGAGCGTAACTGACCGCGCCGGTCGACGAGTGACGCGGCAGCGGCGTGCGACGCCGCGACCGAGAGATCGCGAGGGCCGCGATGACCACCACCACGATCACGAGGACCAGCGCGACGATCACGAGGGTCGTCGTCGAGATCCCACCGCTCGAACCGCTCCCCGACGCGGGCGCCGCGCCGGGGGTGAGGGGGTACGAGGTGGAGGTCACCGTCAGCTGGTCGGTCCAGAGGAACCCATCGCCCGAGGCGTTCGAGTCCTGCTCCGTGTACAGGTACCCGACGATGTACCCGGTCCCCGGGTCGAAGTACATCTTCCAGGTGTAGGTGTAGGTGAACATTCCGTAGACGTCGTCGCGCACGCCCGTCCCACTCGACTCCGCGTAGATCGTCGTCACGTACGCTCCGGCCGCCGTGCCGAGGTGGTAGTCGTAGTCGGTGGAGACGACCGTGAACGGGGTGTCGAGCAGGTTGAACCCCGAGCCGTTCCCGAGCGAGTTGTCGATGTAGAACCAGACGTTCGACCCGTTGTATCCGGTCTGGCCGTCCGTGCCGTTGACGTACTCGAAGGTCGACGCGGAGAACGTGAACGTCCCGCTCGAGAGGTACGTCGCGGACCCCGGGGTGTTGTTCACGTAGTAGTCGATGTTGTAGTAGTACGCGCTCTCCGTCCCGTTCGGGGAGACCCCCGTCACCCCGAGGGAGCCGTTGATCGTCTGGCTCTCGGTGTACCCGGTGTAGTCCCCCACCCCGTTCGTGAGCGTGATCAGTTCGTTGTAGGCGAAGCGGTCGCCCTTCGCGGGCGTGTAGTGGGCGCTCGCCCCCCCGACGCCGACGCTGCCGAGGGCCAGCGCGAGCCCGAGCACCACCGCGGCCGTCCTGGCGTTCATCCGCCCCCGAAGCCCCCGCCGAACCCGTGGACGTGTCCGGGATGGAAGCCTCCGATCCCGGAGTACGTCGAGTAATATCCGTAATGGGCCACGATGATCGGGGCGTAGAAGAACCGCGGGCCGTAGTAGTAGCCCGGCCCCCGGGTCACGGCAGCCGTGGGGGCGCGCGCCGCGGTCGCGTCGAGGGGCCCCACGAGCTGGTTCCGGACGCCGTGCAGGAGGCGGACGGCGAGGCAGACCAGCTCCGGCTGGGTCATCGGCATCGCCCGACGACCGACGATGGCGTACGCTTGCTCGAGCAGGTTCAGCGTCTCGTTCGCCTCCAGCGTCGAGAGCGCGGTGAGCACCGACGCCGCGACGAGCGGGTACTCCAGGTACGCGGCCATGCCCTTGGCGACGATCGCCAATTTCGTCGCGACCCCGTCCGCCGGAAGCTCGGAGACGGCGAGGTACGCGGACGCGAGCTCCACGTCCTCCGACACTTGGTAGCCCCACCCGGTGAACATCGTGCGGAGGGACTGGAACTTCGCGGAGAGGTCCGGGAACGGAGCGTTCAAGATCGCCAGCAGCGCCGCCGACTCGTACGAGCGCGTGACCCCCAGGTACTGCTGGAGCTCCTGGAGCGCCAGCGTGCCGTCCGCCCGCTGCCCCAGGAGCAGCAGCGAGGCGATCCCGAGCGCCGATTCCCGAGGGACGTCGAGCCGCACCACGTCCGAGACGAGCTGGCGAAGGGTGTCGAGCTCGGAGTCGAGGGGCCGCGGCAGCGAGACGAGGGCCTCGGCGGAGAGGAGGCGGTTCTCGGGGTTTCCCGAGAGCGCGGCGATCTGGTTGTAGACCTGCACGAATCGCGCCGAGCCCCCCGCGACGTCGGGCGTCGCCTGCGCGAGGCCGATCGAGATGCCCCAGAGGTGCGCCCGGTCGGCTCCCGGGATCGCCGGCCCGAGCTGCGCGAAGTAGCCTGCGCCCCGGTCGGAGAGGTCGGTCATCTCGGAGCGGAGCTTCTGCGACTCCGCCCAGTAGGCCGAGAAGTCCGAGTCGCTCACGCGGTACAGACGCACCGCGAGGTTCCGACGCTCCACGAGCCCGAGGGACGTGACCCCCGTGAACCGGTCTCCGTAGGGAATGAGGGTGTCCAGCAGCGTGCGCTGCTGGACGATCTGCGAGAGGGCCGCCGACTTTCGTGCGAGGTCGACGTCGACCGACTTGAGCTGCTCTTCCGCGTCCGCGGCGCTCTGCCGGGTCTGCGCCTGCTTCTTCTTTCCCTCCAGATGAAAGAGGACCCCCTCGGTCTTCCGCTGGTCGTCCGCGGCGAGGTCGGCGAGCGACTCGCGTTGCGCCTGCTCCTGGCTGAGGGCATCCTGGGCCGAGCCGAGTCCGGCGACCGTCGACTGCAGGGTCCGGTACTCGTCGGCGGTCAGGAATTGCGCCAGCTGACACTGGACCAGCAGCGCCTCGTCCGCCGGGGCGAGGGGTTGGGGGGCCTGCCGGGTCGCGACCTGGTCGAAGAACGATGCCACTTGCTGGCAGGTCGCCATCCTACCGGTCGACCAACGGGAAGTCGAGGGATAACGCTTCCTCGACGGAAGCGGGACGAATCTCCAGCACGAGGCCGGCCGGGTGGACTCGCGGACGCGCGAACCGGTCCTCGCGGAGCGCCTCCGCTACGACCGCCTCGAAGTGCCGTTTTCGGCTCCCGCTCGCCCCGAAGCGTCGGGACCGCTCGACCTCGATCTGCTCGTACGCGAACATGAACTCGTAGAGGGAGTGGTAGACCTGGTCCTCGAGCTTCTCGCGGACCGCCGTCGCCTCGACGGTGACCGGTTCGATCCCTTCGAGGTCCACGAAGAAGAGGGTCCCGTCCGGCGCGATCACCGCATCCTTGTCAATCCAGACGTCGAAGAAGTCGAGGCCGGTGCAACGTCCGGCCGTCGGAGCGAGCTCGAGCGTCCGGGCGAAGAGGGTCAGGGTCGAGATGCCGCTCCGGACGAAGTTCGTCTCGAACGCGAGCGCCCTCCCCGGAGTGTCGATGGCGAACCGTTCGAAGACCTCCGACGCGTGTTGGCCGAGCGTGCTCTGCGAGTGGAAGTACACCCGCACGTTGGACGGAACCAGCCGAATCTCCTGGACGATCGGTCCGGCGTACGTCCGGTACCAATGGATCGTCCGCAGGCGGTCCGCGACGGGAGGCGGAAGGGGGGCGATCTTGACGACGGGGGCGATGCGGAACCCGGCGAGGTTCGTCAGGTCCGCCCGCTCGGAAACGGCGAGCGCCGCCGCGGCGTGGGGGAGGCCCTGGCCCCCGTACGGGGACCCCCGGAGCCAGACCTCGCCCGTGATCACGCCCCCCTCGGCATCGGGGAGTCGGGTCCCGAGTCGAGCGCGGACGTCCGGGTCCGCGGTGAGTTCGGCGGCGTAAGTCGCGTCGAGCCGCCGTCGCGAGTACGGGTCGACCGTCGAACCGATCCCCTTGATCGAAAGGTAGAACGGCAGTCCGTCGATCCGCGCGACCGGTCGCGGGACGATCGCGCTGCGGTTGTCGTCCAGGATGGTCCCCAGTTCGGAGACGGGGTCCTGGTCGGCGAGCGGTGCGAGGGACGCCGGGAGAAAGAACCGATCCCAGTCGTCGAGTCCGAACGACGCGAAGCGACGATTGGTGTGGGTCAGGGTCGGAAACGACCGGAGCGACAGCGGCAGGCCGGGGAGGATCGACGATCCCCCCGACGCGATACCTCCCTCGGTCGAGGACAGACGGTCGAACCGGTCGCCCGGCGGCGCGGTATCGTGCATCGGCCCCGTCGTCGGGACCGCGCGCCCGCCTAAGACCTGTCCCGCCGTTCGGGACGCGCGCTCCCCGCGGAGCCGAGTTTTTGCAATTTGTAAACCGGATTGTTCAAGAATGGCGAGGATGTCCGAGCGGGCGATGCGTCCCTCTCGGGCCGTCCGTCCTGCGTCGCCGGCCCTTCGATCCTCCGGCCTCCCGCGCCGGAGCCGATGATGCCCGCTGACTGCGGAACGGTGCCGGGGGCTGAAAGGACCCTGCCCCGGGACGCGACCGCTCCGGCGGCCGGCGGCGATCCCGAGTCCGCCGAGTATCGGCGCGGCGGATGGGGCGACCTGCTGCGGAACCGTCGGTTCGTGCTGCTCGAGGTCACCGGGGCCCTCGCGGGCGCGGGCTACGCGGTCTACGCGGTCTCGGTGCTCTTTCTGGCGTACGGACTCACCAACAGTCTGCTGGTCGCGGGGACGGTCCTGTTCATC
>JASHVP010000013.1 GCA_030044475.1 Thermoplasmata archaeon
CGACCGGGGGTGGCGACGATGATCTCGGCCCCGCCGCGGAGCGCCCGCTCCTGCGGCTCCATCCCGACCCCGCCGTAGATCGCCGCGCCGCGACGGGTCGTGTACCGCCCGAGGCGCTGGAGGAACGTCTCGGCCTGGAGGGCGAGCTCCCGGGTCGGGGTGAGCACGAGCGCGTAGATGCGCCCGGGGGGCAGGTCGAGCGTCCGCTCGAGGATCGGCAGCAGGAAGGCGGCGGTCTTCCCGGTCCCGGTCTGCGCCGTGGCCACGACGTCCCGTCCTCCGACGGCTTCGGGGATCGCCCGGCTCTGGATCGGAGTGGCCGCGTCGTATCCCATCTCCCGCACGCCCCGACGAAGCACTTCGCGAAGCGGCAGGTCGTCGAACTTGACCGACGACGTGGGAGGCCCGGGCGGTCGCGGTCGGGGTTCTGGCTCGCTCATGGACGGGGACGAGGACCGCGCCGAAGATTATGAGCGGTATGGAGGCCGACGGAACCCGCCCGGGCTCCGTCGAGCCCAAGAGCCGGCGGTCCCTGCTCGGACCGATGTCCGAGACGACCCCTCCCCGCGGAGGGTCGGCGCGGGGACCGTATCGGATCCTCGACCTCACCGGGGGCGAGCGGGAAGCGGCGGTTCCGATCCTCCGGGCGTCGTTCGTCGGGTACTATCGCTGGCACGCCAAGCGGACCCTGCGCGAGGCGGACACGGTCCGGGGGGCCCACCAGGGCGCCGAGCTCCGAGGGGTCGCGATGCTCGACCGGATCGCGCCCGAGGTCGGCTATGTCTTCTATCTCGCGGTCGCCGCCGACCATCGCCGGGAAGGGGTGGGGGCCGCCCTGCTCGACGACGCGCTCGACCGATTTCGAGGGGACGGGGCGGTCGTCGTCTACGGGGTGGTCGAGCCCGACAATCGACCGTCCCTGGGCCTGTTTCGGTCGCGGGGATTTCGGGAGGTGGAACGTCGGGAGACGAGCTATCGGGAGGGCGGCCTGGGGGCGTGGGGACTCCGGTCGAAGATGCGCATCGTCCAGGACGAGCTCCTGTTGGGACTCCGTCTGACGGCGGGCGGTCCTCCGGCCTGACCGGGCCCCCGAGGGAGCGTCGTCATCGTGCGCGGGCGGCCGAACCGGTGGAGGCGGAACCGGGACGACGCCCGCGGGCGGCCTGGATCGCGTCGAGGACGTCCTGGGCCCGTGTCTCCCGCCCGAGGCGGAACTGGTGACCGTTCAGCTCGATCCCCGCCAACTCCACTCGGTCGCCGTACCCGATCGGCAGGAAGAACCGGCGAACGGAGAACGACCGGACCTCCTCGAGGCTCCACCGAAGTTCCGCGTCGGAGGCGTCGCGAGCCCGCCGGAGGCGCCGGGGGGCCGGCACGAACGCGCACTCGTGGTCGGTGAGGACCAGGCGCCCGGTCCGCACGGTTCCGGCGGGGCCCACGAGCTCGGCCGTCCACGAGCCGAGCACGAACTCTCGGAGCGGAGCGGGCATCGGGCAGCGCACCCCCCGGGCGGCTCTTGAAGCTTCGGCCGGACTTACGCGCGCAGGTTCGCCCGCCGGAGGACCGCCGCCAGGTGGGGGACCCCGGAGAGCCGAACCGAGGGCGCGGTTCGAGTCGGAAGGGGGAAGGTCCCCCTCTCGCAGATCAGCCGGGCGTCCGGCCACGCCCCGGACGGATCCTCCTCGACGCGCAGGACGGTGGCGAAGGCGGCCCGCGCCGGCGGGGCCGGGCCGGAGCGGCCGACGACGAGCGAGTAGTCCGAACCGGCCAGGAGATCGATCAGGGGGCCCGCCGCGAGCCACGGGAACGCCCCGTCCGCCCGCTCCGCGTGCGGAACGACGATCACGCCGGACCGCCCGACCGGGGGCGGTTCGGCGAGTATCCGCTGGGCGACGTCCGGCAGCTGGAGGAACCCCAGCAGACGGGCCGCGGAGTTCCCGTCGTCCCGCTGCAGGAGCGAGTGCACCGCCCGCGGGGTCGGCTCCGGCACCGTGGCGCGCAGGTCCGCGTCCGCGATCGCCCAGCGGCAATCGGCCGGGACCCAGCCGAGGTCGATCGGAGAGGGCACGCTCGGTGCGGCGTCTCCCAGGTCCACCCAGTGAAACCGTCGCGTGCCGGCGTGGGCGATGGCGTAGACGACCCAAGGGACGAGCCGGGGGCTCGGGGACGAGACGAAGACGGAGGTCGGTCGCGCGAACGTGTCCGTGGGTCCGCCCGCGATCGACGGGGGCCGGGAGGGACGGGCTCGCCCGGACCCGCCCCCGGGCGCCGGTCGCGGGACGATCGGTCGGCGGAGTCGGTCGAGCCGGCGGGCCGACGGCTCCGGTCCACGGCCCGCGTCGGGGTCGGGCACCATGGCCGTCGCCCCTTCGAATCCGTCTGGCATGGGTGTGAGGCAGGGTAGGACGTCGGGGCGGGATGAGGCGGCTCCGAACTGTTTCGGGGAGCCGAACGGGTTCGGTGCGCCCGGGGGGCACGGCCCGTGCGGCCCGGGTCGGGCACGCCGGCGTACCGCGCCGCCAAATCCTTTATGTCGGCGGATTCCCGTCCGCCCGTCGGAGCCCCACCGAGGGGATCCGCCGTCGGGAGTCACCGCGAGTGGGACGGACCGTGCACGCCAAGCGACCGGCATTGCGTCGCCCTCGCGATCGGACGAGTCGCTCGTCCACGCCGCCGCGGCTCGCGGCGCTGCGCGAGTCGGAACCGGCCGACGAGCGGGCCCGCCTCTTCCTGGCCACGCTCCGGCTCCGGGTGCCGCGGAACCTGTGGACCGGCCCGTTCTCCGCGGCCCATCCGACGGTCCGGGTGGAGGTTCTGAACCGTACGGAACTGGGCGCTGACGTCTCCGTCTCGGACTACTGGATCGGCGGGCACCCGGCCGGCGTCTGGGCCCGCGAGATCGCGACGTACCCTGACGTCGTCCAGATCGAGAGCCTGGCGGAGGTGGGCGACGGCTGCGTCTATCGGATCACGTACCGCAACCCGCCGGTCATCTACCTCTACCGCCGGCTCAAGCTGCCGATGCAGTTCCCGCTGCGGATCCAGGCCGGCGTGATCGACTGGGAGGTCGTCGCGCGGTACTCGGAGTTCCAGGAGATCCTCGACCATGCCCGCACCGCCGACCCCTCGGTCACGATCGTGTCGATCCGCCGACGGCCGCTGCGCAGCCACCTGCCCCTCCTCACGGACGCCCAGCACCAGTTGCTGAGCCAGGCGATGGCGGCGGGGTACTTCGCCGTGCCTCGGGGGATCACCCTCACGGAGCTCGCCCGTCGCCTCGACCGGAGCAAGTCGTCGATCTCCGAGTCGATCGCCCTGATCGAGAAGAAGCTGCTCGAGAGTGCCCTGCGGCCGTCGACGCTCCTCCCGTAGGGCCGCCGGGCCGTTCGATGGCGGGCGGATCCTCCGAGTCGGCCGGGACCCCACCCCTCCGCGACCGCGACGACGCCGGCGCCCGGTTGGCCGAGCGACTCGGTCGCTGGCGGGATCGCGGCGCGGTGGTCGTCGGGCTCCCGCGGGGCGGCGTGCCGATCGCGCGAATCCTCGCCGATCGTTGGGGCGCACCGCTCGACGTTCTCGTCGTCCGGAAGGTCGGCGCGCCGGGCCATCCGGAGTACGCGCTCGGGGCGGTGGCCGAGGGCACGGACCCGTTCCTGGACGCGTCCCGGGTCCGCGAGTACGGCCTCCAGCCCCGCGACCTCGAGGGCGCCGTGGAGCGGGCGGTCCGGGAGGTCGATCGGCTGGCACGCACCTTCCGGGGCCGCCGACCGCGCCTCTCCCTCCGCGGACGCCCGGTGCTCGCCGTCGACGACGGCGTGGCCACGGGCGCGACCGTGCGCGTCGCCCTCCGTGCCCTGCGAGCGGCCGGAGCCGACCCCGTCGGGCTCGCGGTGGGGGTCGCCCCGGCGGAGACCGTCGCCGAGCTGCGCCGATGGGCCGACGACGTGGAGGTGGCCCTCGTCCCGACCCGGTTCTTCGCCGTCGGAGAGTGGTACCGCGACTTCGCCCCCGTCTCCGACGCGGAGGTCGTCCGTTGCCTCGAGGGGCGTCGGCCCCGACCGTGACTACGCGGGCGACCGCCAGCGGGGGATCGTGAGGAGCTCCAGCACTCGGTGGCGCTGCTCGCCGTAGTGCGCGACGTGGAGGTAGACGACCGCCCACGCGAAGAGGGTCGCGAAGAAGTCGAGCAGGATCCAGACGTTGGGCACGCCCGCGAGCTGGGCCGCGAGGCCGAGGGCCGCGAGGACGGCCGCCGTCAGGGCGAAGGAGGCGGAGTAGACGAGCAGCCGAGAGTCCGGATCGTGGAGCCCGGGGCTCGGCACCGACGTCGACGGGGCGGCCAGGGAGAGCCCCCGCAGGATGAGGAAGCCGAAGAACCCGAGGGCCAGGAGGAGGAGTCCGACCCCATCGACCGCGGTCGCGTACGTCTCGATCCCGCTCGGGTTGATCCCCCAGATGATTAGGTAGAGGGCCGCGACGATCCCGGTCGAGAGGAAGAAGCCGCTCGTCCGCGGGTCGTCCATCGGGTGGCGGGGCACGTAATCGTGGAGGCGCACCGGGGTCGACACGGGACGTTCGACGTGGCTCCTGGGCTATACATTTCTCGGTCCGAAGGAGGGACCGGGGGAGCGGGTGGTGGCCCCACCCCTGAGGGCTTTATGCGGAGCGCCGGCTGCGCCGGGCGATGGGAATCCCCCCGGCCACGGTCGACCGCCTCCTCCAGGAGAACCGGGACCACGAATGCCCCGACGGCCCCGAGGTCTGCGTCCGTCTCGTGGCGTACGCCGACCTGCCGAGTCGGTTCGGGGAGTACCAGGTCGCGGCGTTCTGGAACAGCGGGGGACGCCACGACCACGCGGCGTTCGTTCACGGGGACGTCTACGACCAGGAGGCCGTGCCGGTCCGGATCCACTCGGAGTGCCTGACGGGCGATGCGATCGGCTCCCTCCGCTGCGACTGCCGCGACCAGCTGATCGCCTCCCTGGAGTGGATCGGGCAGCAGGAGCGCGGGATCGTCGTCTACCTCCGCCAGGAGGGGCGCGGGATCGGGTTCGCGAACAAGATCCGCGCGTACCAGCTCCAGGACTCGGGGTACGACACCGTCCAGGCCAACGAGGCGCTCGGGTTCCGTCCCGACGAGCGGGACTACGGACTCGCGGCCCACATCCTCGGCTCGCTCCACGTCCGGTCGATCCGCATCCTGACGAACAACCCCCAGAAGGTCGAGGACCTGCAGCGCCACGGGGTGCAGATCGTCGATCGGATCCCGCTCGTGATCCCGCCGAACCCGAACAATCGGGCGTACCTCGAGACGAAGCGGGTGAAGATGGGGCACCTCCTCGACGTCGAGCAGGCCGAGGAGCCGGTCGAGGCCCCCCGGGACGCCTCCCGCTGAACCCGGGCGCCGAGGTCAGCCGACGTGCGCCTGGCGGTTGTGCCGCTGCAGGGCTGGGATCGAGGCAAGCTTCGCCCCGCACACGGAGCACCGGACGCTCTGGGGCGGCGGCGCCTTCGCAGGCCCCCCGGTACCGGCGTGGCTCTCCTGTACGTGGGCCTCGAGCGTCTCGTGGGACCGGAAGGTGGCGCCGCACTCGGGACAGACGCCTTCGACCTCGTCGTATTCGACGTACGGCACGGTAGGGGGAGAGGGGGCCCGGGACCTTCTTCCTTTCGGAGCGCGCCCCCGATGCGCCATAAGGGTCGCCGGACTCCGGGGACCGCGCGGCCGGAGCGGGGTCGATGATCAACTGGTTCAACATCGCCGTCTGGTCGCTGGTCGGAACCTGGGTGCTGGTCGTCGGCACGCTGCTCCTGATGTACTGGCAGACCCGATCCAACCAGCACCTCAACTCGGCCAACGCCGTGATGACCCTGCGGGAGCGGTTCGACTCCCCTCGGATGCGCGTCTCGCGGCGGGCGCTCAGCGAGCGGCTGCTGCAGGCGTCGGGCGGCGACCTCGCGAACATGGAGGTGATCACCTTCTTCGAGCTCGTGGCGACGCTCACCCACCGGAAGGTCCTCGACGACGACCTCGTCTGGGAGGCGTTCGGGACCTGGATCTCCGCGTACTGGTGGTCGCTCCGGCACCCGGTCGACCTGGTGGGGCAGGTCCGTCAGGACCTGTTCGACCCGCTCGTCTTCCACGAGTTCGAGTGGCTCTCGAGCCGGATGGACGACCTCGATCGGCAGTTCTTCGGGAAGACGCCGCTCCCCAACCCCGACAACGAGGCGCGTCGGATCCTCGGCCGCGAAGCGCGGCTCACGGCCGAGTGAAGCCCCGGGCGGGCGGGGGCGCGGCCGCCGCGGATCATCCCGTCGAGGTCGGAGCGAGGACGAGGATCTCGTAGAGCAGCCCGCCCGGCCAGTCGAGCACCACCTCGCCGCCCGGCGTGGTGAACGTCGGGGCGAACGCAGCGAGGACGTACGGGTAGACGGACCCGTTGGGGGTCGTCACGTTCCCGACGAGCCGCCCCCCGCCGACGTCGTACCAGTCGATCGCCCGGATCGACACGGTGGCGTTGTGGAAGGTGGCGTTCGTGGGCGAGGTCGAGTTCGTCGGCCAGAGCGGGTACGGCGCTTGGAGCGCCTCCCAGTAGTACGGCCGCCCGTCATAGGTCGCGATGGGAGGGGACGCGTAGTTCGGATGGAGTCCGGGGATGAGGCCCCCGAAGAGGGCCGTCCAGAAGACGGCCATCGCCACGAGCCCGACGACCAGGACCTTCACCTGGCGTCGGGTCATCGGATAGTCCCGGTCCATCATCGCGCGCCCGGCAACCTCCTCCGGAATAAAGGAGGCGGGGACCGCCCCGTCCTCGTCTCACGGAGCGCCCGGTGGGTGCTGGAGGTCGTTCACGATCTGCAGATACTGCTCCCGGGTGATCTCCCCGCGGGCGTACCGCTGCCGGGCAATCGCCCACGCGCTGTGGCGCGGGCCGTCGGGTCCGCGACGGAAGCCACCGCCGCTGCCGCGCGTCGTCCAGAACGCGACCCGGATCGCGAAGAACAGGATCCAGAGCAGGAAGATGATCCCGAAGAACCCCCACCAGGGGAAGGAGCGGGAGCCGCCGAAGCCGCCCCGTTCGACCACGACGACGACGAAGACGGCCGCGAGCGCGAGCACCGCGCCGAGGAAGACCCCTCCGACGAGGCGGCGGTGTCGGCGGCGTTCCTCCCAGGATTCCCGTCGGGCGTCGTACGCGAGCGGCGTTCCCATGGAGTTCGAGCCTCGGTGCGCCGTTCCGGGATAAGAACTCTGGTGCCGAGCCAACGCGCCCGTTTCATACCGACGCGTCCTGTCCCCGCGATGCGCGCCGTCGCCGTGCGGGAGTTCCGAGCCCCTCCCGAGGTGATGACCGTCGACGTGCCCGAGCCGGCGGCGGGGGAGGTCGCCGTACGGATGGAGGCCGCCGGCGTCAACCCGTTCGACTGGAAGATCGCCGACGGCGTTCTCGACGGTCGTCGTCCGCACCGATTCCCGCTGGTGCTCGGCGTGGACGGGGCCGGCGTCGTGACCTCCGTCGGGAGGAGCGCCGGTCGGTTCCGGGTCGGGGATCGGCTGTTCGGACAGTTCCTCCACGACCCGGTGGGCATCGGCACCTACGCGGAGGTGGCGACGGTGCCGACCGGGATCGGCATCGCGCCGACGCCCGAGTCCTGGTCGTCGGTCGAAGCGGCGGCGGTGCCGACCGCGGGGATGACCGCGCTCGCCGCGCTCGAGCGGGCCGGCGTGGGCCCCGGAGGGACCCTGGCGATCGTCGGAGCGACGGGGGGGATCGGCACCTTCGCGACCGCCCTGGCCGTCGCCCAGGGGGTCCACGTGCTGGCCGCCGTCCGCCCGGAGGTGGTGGACCGCGCTCGGGGCCTCGGCGCCGAGTGGGTCGTGCCCCTGGGGACGGACGAAGCGGTCGAGCGGGCGCGCGCGCTGCGCCCGAACGGATGTGACGCGCTCCTCGACGTCATGGACCCTCGCGAGGCGTTCCTCCGGTGGGCCGGACTCGTCCGTCCGGGGGGCGTGGCCCTCTCGAGCATCTACGCCGCTCCCCCGAACGCCCCCGACGGGCCCCGCGCCCGGCTGGTGAATCTCGACCTCCAGCCGAGCAGCGAGCTCCTCGATCGGCTCGTGACCCGCCTGCGGTCCTCGCGCGTTCGGATCCCGGTCGAACGGACGATCCCGCTCGAGGCGGCCCCAGCGGCCCTCGCCGAGAGCCGGACCGGGCGGCTCCGCGGCAAGACCGTCATCGCACTGGGGCGATGACCCCGCCGCCGAGTCGCCGGCGGCCGTCTCGGCGTCCCGCCGGGCGGGGTTCGCGGGACCCGGGAACGAATCCCTACGTCCGTCTGGCCGAAGCCTACGATACGGTCTACGCCTGGAAGGACTATCGCCGGGAGTCCCGCCGCCTGCGCGAGCTGGTGCGACGCTATCGGCCCGGCTCCCGCCCGACGCTCCTCGACGTCGGATGCGGCACGGGGTCCCATCTCCGATTCCTTCGGAGCTGGTCGGATGCGACCGGCCTCGACGCCAGCTCCGAAATGCTCGCCGTCGCTCGCACCCGCCTCCCGGGGGTCCCGTTGGTTCGGGGGCGCATGGAGCGGTTTCGGCTCGACCGCCGCGTCGACGTCCTCACCTGCCTGTTCTCGGCGATCGGGTACGTCCGGACGGTCCCGGCCTTGCGACGCACGGTCGCGAACTTCGCCCGCCACTTGACCGAGGGAGGGGTCGCGATCGTCGAGCCGTGGATCCGACCGGAAGACGTCCGGCGGGGGGACCCGCACGTCGCGGCCTCGGGTTCCCCCTCGGCGCCCCTGATCCGGGTGAGCACCATGGCCCGGACGAGGAGCACGACCGTGCTGACGATGCACTACCTCGCCGCCGGGCCGACCGGGATCCGCCACTGGTCGGAGGTCCACGAGATGGGCCTGTTCTCCGACGCAGCGATGCGGTCGGCGTTCGAGGACGCGGGGTTCCGCGTCCGGCGTCTCCCCAGCCGGTTCTCCCCCGACCGAGGACTCTGGGTCGGGGTTCTCCCGCGCCCCGGATCCCCGGGCCGCGGTCGACGTGGACCTACTCGACGATCGTGACCTCGGCCTTGGCGGCGCGGAACTCCGCGGTCCGATGGGAGCCGTCGCAGAACGGCTTGTTCTTCGAGTGCCCGCAGCGACACAGCGCGGTCGAGACCTTTCCGTCGACCATCACCAGGTTCGGGCCGTTCTCGTTCGAGAGGATCTTCACCGTCGGCATGTTCTCGTTCGGTGAACCGCGACCCCCCGTTTAACCGCTGTGCACCCGGCGGCCGTCTGGTGGCGTGCGCGCCACCGCTCCGACGCGGCCGCCGGATCAGGCGAGCACGAGGGCGGCCCGGGGCCCCACCGGCTCCGGCAGGTAGATCCGGAAGTGCAACGCGTCGGTCCCCCACCGTTCCTCGAGCGGGAACCCGCACCCCCGGAACACCTCGACCATGGCGTAGTTCTCGGCGAGCACGACGGCGTGGAAGAACCGGATGCCGCGTGCGACCGCGGATCGGGCCATGCGCTCGAGGAGCACGGTCGCGCACCCCTGCCCGTGGTAGGCCTCGCCCACGAGGAACGCGGTTTCCGCTCCGGGAGCCCCGGTCCCGTCCCGTCGATACTCGCCGAGGGCCACCAGGCGGAGACCCTCGAGCGTCCGGCTCTCCAGCACGAGCGACAGTCCGTCCGGGTCGCCGGCCGCGGCCCCGAGACTCTCCACGACCCGCTCCGGACGGACGGCCCCAAAGAACCGGCGGGTCAGCGACTCCTCGGAAATCCCGGCGACGAACCGTCGCAGGCCGTCCCGGTCGTCCGGCCGGAGCCGGCGGACGGTGACCGATTCTCCGGTCCGCAGGGTCGCGGGTCCTTCGACCGGCCCCGCCACGGAGAGGCGCGCGACGTCCGAACTCCCCCGCATCTCCGCCCCCGAGCATCGGAGGCCCGGCGGCGCGGATGAACGTCGGGTCAACGTGGATTGACAGCCCGCGGGGGAGCGGCGGCGACCGGCTCGGTGAGGACGACCCCGAGCGCGAACCCGTCGTGGCCCTTCGCCCCGACGGTCTGGATGACCGTCGCGTTCACGCGCGGCTCCTCCGCGAGCCGCCGGAGGAATCGGCGGACCCCGACGACACTTGGGTCGGAGCTGGTCTCGTCGGCCACCGTCCCTTGTCGCACCACGTTGTCGGCGACGAGGAGACTGCCCGGCGCCGTGAGCCGGAGCGACCAGTCGAGGTACTCCGCGTAGGCCGCCTTGTCCGCGTCGATGAACACCAGGTCGAACGGCTCGGTCCCCTCGCCCGCCATCCGGGCGAGCGAGTCGAGCGCGGGCCCGACCCGCACCTCGACCTGGGTCCCGAATCCCGCGTGGGCGAGGTTCCGGCGGGCGACCTCGGCGTGCCGCTCGGAGATCTCCAGGCTCACCAGCCGGCCCCCCGGGGCGAGCCCTCCGGCGAGCCAGATGGCACTGTACCCCCCGAGGGTGCCGATCTCGAGGATCCGGCGCGCTCGGACCGCCTCGGCCAAGACGCGCAGCAGCCGACCTTGCAGAGGCGACACCTGGATCGGCGGGAGTCCCGCGGCCGCGGACTCTCGCAACGCGGCCTCGAGCGCCGGGTCGTCCGGTCGGACCTGGTCCGCGAGGTACCGATCGACCGCGGCCCACCGGCCCTCCATTCTCGACCCCTTCGTCGGGCCGAGGATCGGGCACTAATGAAATCGCCCGCCCCCGCGCCCCCCGCCCTCGCGGGCCCGCGGGCTCACGGCGGGGCGGTCCCGGTGCGGTCCAGGAGCCGACGGACCAGGCTGAGCAGCTCGTCGGGCACCAGGGGCAGCGGGACCTGGTGCACCCGCGGAAGTCGAGCGACGGCCGGATCGCGCGAGCCGACCACGATCAGCGCGGTGCCCGGCCCCACCCCCTGGCTCCAGGTCCGGGCCGTCGCGCAGTACGGTCCGGAGGCGGCGGCGATCACCACCGGGAACTCGCTCGGCGGGTCCGGGAGCGGCGCCGCGTCCTCGAGGCGACCCACGTACTCCGCGGCCACCCCCCCGACGTCGAGCAGGTCCCAGATCGCCCGGCCCAGGCTCGGCGTCTCGCCGACGACGAGGGCCCGGCGGGTCGCCATACGCCCCTCGCAGGGGAGGGCGGGGGATAATCGGCCCGTCAGTCGGAATTGACGGGGCCCCGCTACGGCTCGGCCGGACCCGACAGCCAGATGTGCGCTCGCCCGGTCTCGCCCCGCGGACGTCTCTGTGCCGGCGGACCCTCCCGACCCCGAGCTGGAAGCCACGATCGCCGGGGTCACGCCGCTCGGTTTGGCCGTGATCGCGGCTCCCGGGACGATCACCTGGGCGAACCCCGCCTACTTCGAGACGACCGGCCGGGACCCGACAATCGTCGGACAGAACTTCCATCGGATCCTCGAGGACGACGGTACCTGGTCCGCGGAGGTCGGATCGGCCGTCGACGCCGCGTTGCAAGGCCGGGTGTCCGCGTCGTTCCGGGCGGTCCGCGCGCGGTACCGCCACCGGCCCGGCGGGGCGTTCCTGGACATCGACGTCCGCCCCCTTCCCCCGCGGCCCGGAGGAGTCTCCCGCGCTCTGCTGGTGATCCGGGACGTCACCGAGCGGGTCGAGGAGGAGGTGCGGGCGCAACTGTTCTTCGAGGCGTTTCGGACGTCGACGAACGCGATGCAGCTCACCGACGCGCGGGGCGTGATGATCGACGTGAATCCCGCCTTCGAGCGGATCTACGGGTACTCCCGGGAGGAGTGCATCGGTCGCAAGCCGAACCTGGTCCGGAGCCGCCACACCCCGCCCGACCTCTACCGCGCCATGTGGACCGACCTGCTCGACCCGGCGCGGGGGTACTGGTCCGGGGAGATCCTGAACCGGGACCGGCTCGGTCGCGAGCGGCCGGTCTTGTTGAGCATCACCAGCATTCGCACGACGGCCGGGCAGGTGACGCATTACCTGGGGGTCGCCGTCGACCTGTCCGAGCAACGGAGTTGGGAGCTCCGGGCGGCGCACGCGGACAAGCTTGCGTCCGTGGGACAGCTCGCGGCCGGCGTCGCGCACGAGATCAACACGCCGCTCGCGAACGTCATGCTGATCGCCGAGAGCCTGCGACGGCGTACCTCCGACCCCTGGTCGAACTCGCGCCTCGACACCCTCACCGAGCAGGTGGAGGCGGCGGCGCGGATCGTGCGGAGCCTCCTCGACTTCGCGCGCCGGGAGGCCCCGCAGCTCCGCGAGGTCGATCTGGCGGCCGTCGCCCGCGAATCGGTGGAGTTCCTCCGCGGCAAGCGGTCCGCCGACGTGGAGGTGACCGGTGTCTACCCCTCGGACCCCGTGGGGATCGAAGGAGACCGCGGGCAGCTGATGCAGGTCCTGACGAACCTGCTGAACAACGCCTACGACGCCGTCGGACCCGCCGGAGAGATTCGGGTCTCCGTGCGACGCCACGGGGACCGGGCCGAGGTCGAGGTGGTCGACAACGGGCCCGGCATCCCCCCGGACGTCCTGCCGCACGTGTTCGAACCGTTCTTCACCACCAAGCCGGAGGGAGAGGGGACGGGTCTCGGCCTGGCGATCTGCCACGGGATCGTCCAGTCCCACCACGGCACCATCACCGCGCGCAACGTCCCGGGCGCCGGCGCGGGCGTCCTCGTGTCGTTCCCGCTCCGCCCGTCGGCGGCGTCCTCGTAGGCGCCCGCCCCCGGCCGGCCGGGGGGCCGCGGCCTCCCCGGCGTCGGGCGACGAGAGGGCCCGCACCGGTCGACACGAACCGTCCTCGGGGCGGAGGGCGAAACCCCAAATGCCGGAGAACCGGTTCGCCGCCCATGCGAGTCCTGGTCGTAGACGACGACGCGGTGTTCCGCGAGGAGCTCGCGGAGCTGCTGCGGGACGACGGCCACGAGGTCGACGCCGCGCCGTCCGTCCCGAAGGCCGTCGAACTGCTGGAGGGCCGGGAGATGGACGTCGTGCTCACCGACCTGAAGATGCCGCGCCACGGGGGGCTCGAGTTGCTGCGGGAGGTCGGGCAACGGTGGCCCCGGACCCCGGTGGTCATGATCACGGGATACGCGAGCGTCGAGACCGCGCTCGACGCCATGAAGCTCGGGGCGTTCGACTACGTCCGCAAGCCGTTCCGTCTGGACCAGCTTCGGGAGACACTGCGCCTCGTCGCCCTCGAGCGGGAATTCTCCGCGCCGTCGGAGTCGGAGAGGGATCCGGTGCGGGAGGCCCGTTCCCTCGCGGCATCCGGCCGGTACGATGTACTCTTGTTCGACGAACCGACCCCGCCGCCGGCCGCCCACCTCCACGTCCTTCCGCTCGACCCCGCTCGCCCGAGCGAGCTGGTCGCCCGCTCCGAGGAGTTCCTCGCGGCCCACCCGAACGGGGCCGTGATCGTCGCGCGGGTGGAGCGGCTGCTCGCCGGTCACCGCCTCGAGGAGGTCGTCGGGGTCCTGGACCGGCTCCGGGCCGCGCTCGACGGTCGGGGGCCCCTCCGGGTCGCCTTCGACCCCCACCGGGTCGACCCCGCGGCGGCACTGGCCCTCGGCGGGGCCGTCGTCGCGGACGAGACCCACGCCGCGCTGGAGGCGTTGGCCAACCCGATCCGACGTCGCGCCCTACAGCGACTCGCGGAAGGTCCGGCGACGTTCTCGGAGGTGATGGCGGCCGCCGAGCTCTCCGACTCGCCGAAGCTGTCGTTCCACCTGCGGAAACTGGTCGAGACGTCGCTCGTCGCCCACCCCGACGATCGGTACCGGCTGACGTCCCGCGGGGAGGCCGCCGTCCGTCTCCTGCGGGACGCGACGTTCTTGCCGCCCGGCGGGTCGGGCGAGAATCTGGCGTTCCCCCACGCGACCGAGCCGTCCCCGCGGACCTCGAAGGAACGGGCGCGGTCCCGCTGACGGCCGATCAGGCCTTCTTCCACGCGCCCGATCCGAACACCCACGTCTGATCGAACGTGGTCGGGACGAACGGCTGCACGCCCCCGAACAGAACGACCGCGCCTCCGGTCGACTTCGCGGCGCTCGGGTCGTAGGCGAGGGCCGTCCCTGCCATGGCCGACGGCGACGGCGAGCCCATCCACCGGATCCATCCGGTCGAGTCGAGCGTCCACGTCGATCCGAGCACCGTGGAGTTGTCCGCCCCTCCGAACAGTACGACGGTCCCGTTCGCCGGGTCGTTGGCGAGCGCGACGAGCCCGTACTCGTGGCTCGGCGCCGCGAACGAGAACCGGCGCCACGTTCCGGACGCGAACTTCCACGTGTCGTGGAGGGCTTCCCCGCAGAACCCGGAGGGGTACCCGCAGCCCCCGAACAGCACGGCGTAGCCGGCGGTCGTGTCGTACGTCAGTCCGGCGCCCCCCCGAGCGCTCGGGTGGACCGTGAGGGAGAGCTTGGTCCAGGCCCCGCCGGCGAAGGTCCAGGTGTCCGAGTAGGTGGTCCCCGCATAGGAGGTGAAGTTGACCGAAACACCACCGAAGGCAAGAACCTCCATCGCGGAGCTGTCGTACGTCATCGCCATGCCGTACCGCGCGACCGGGTGGACCGAGACCGACAATCGGGTCCATTGCCCCCCGGCGAAGGTCCAGGTGTCCGACAGGTCGGTGTAGCCGCCGGAGGCGGTGGCCCCCAGTCCCCCGAACAGTACGACGTACCCGCCCTTCGCGTCGTAAGCCACGGCCGCGTAGGCGCGGGGCCCCGGGTGGCTTGCCGGCGTCAGCTGGGTCCAGTGGCCACCCGCGTACTCCCACGTGTCGTCGAGCAATCCTCCGGTCGCGTTGATCCCCCCGAACAACAGCAACGCCCCCAGTCCCGAGTCGTAGACCTCGGCGGCCCCGTACCGGGCCGATGGCCCCGCGCGGGAGCCGCCGGTGAGCAGCGGAGTCGCCCCGCCGGAGCCGGCGGCTGACCCGCAGGCTCCGCCGGAGCGCGCGATGCCGTCGAGGAAACACGGTGATTCGGCGACGAAGTCCGGGGATTGTCCGGCCCCAAGGGCCGGAGCCGACGGCCGGTTCCCCACGGCGGTCGGCATCCCGGCCGCCGGGCCGAGGCCGACGAGGCCGGCCGCCGCAATCGCGATGACCGCGGCCCCCCACGACGGGATCCGACGGCGACGGGCGGGGACCGACCCTCCCATGGTCGAGGCCCTCATCCGGTAGGGGGCTATCTACCCTCTCGGGCGAGTCGCGGGAAGGGTCTCAGTGGACACGGGGGCGTCCGGACCGCCCGGGGGTATGGACTCGCCCCATCAACGCCCCGTTAACCGGGTTGGGTTACAAGACGAGCAGACCGCGGCTCGAGGCGGCAGGGTGACTTCGGTTCGGGACTGGCTAGGAATACGCCAGCGTTCCGTTGAGTGGGAGTTGGGCGGTCGTCGAGGTTACGTCCAGCGAATCCCCGGTCACATTCCAACTCGATGGAACGATCACGGCGAGGGTCTCATTGTTCGCGATGGGCAAGACCGAATCGCTCCAGCTACCAACCCCGGAGGAGGCCCCGTAACTTCCGTCCCAGGTCCCGTCGGGGGCCAACAGAACCGCGTACCATCCGGACGCATTCGCGGCACAGTCGCTCAAGGTCGGAACCCAGCTGGCGCACTCCGAGCCAGCGAGCGGCAACGACCGACCTCCGGCCGCGGTGAGGTTCAGCGCGAGCATCCAACTCGTGATCCCGCGGTCATTGTACCCCGGCCCATGGAGCGGCAGCGGGCCCGTATTGTAGAGTGTGAACTCGCTCCGAATCGAGCTCGAGTCGTTGGCCGTTGCGACAGTGACAGTCGAGAACCTCATCTCGATCGGAATCGCGGTCAAGTTGTAGCTATCCGGCGTGCAGCCGAGTGTATAGTTCCAGGTTTCAAAGGAACCGGGAGGGGTATAGCCACTCGAGCCGCCGTAGATGGCGAGTCCCGGGGTCAGGCCAACCCCGCCGAGCGTCCCGCAAGTGAAGAAGTTGACTTGATCCACGCCGGCCTGACCAGACCCAAACTGCGTCGCGCCGAACAGATAGAACTCGGCGATCGGCCGGTTCAACCAGTTCACGTACGACTCCGCGACCCCATTCCAATCGTTCGCGGCGATCGTCGGGCTGTTGTCGGGATACCCGGCCTGCCCCCAATACTGGGACCAGATCCAAGGCTCCCATCCCAGGCCCGTCGTCTCGGCACACTCGCTCGTGAAGGCGATCGGGGGAAAGATGTGGACGGTGCCGTTCACATCGGTGCCGACCAGGACTTGCTGGCTCGCATTCGAAAAGTAGTCGATTTGCCAGAACGGGGCAGTTCCCGAGTTGTAGGACCCGTCGAACAGCGGGAGCGTGCCGTTCCAGAGCGTGAGGCCGTTGAACGCGCCCTGACAACTCGCCAGCAC
>JASHVP010000148.1 GCA_030044475.1 Thermoplasmata archaeon
GGGTGAAGGGCGGCGCGACGGGAGGGGGGCGTTCGACGCTGGAGCCGGGGGCGGAGATCAACCTCGGGTTCACGGGCGACATCCACGCGGTCGGCGCGGCGCACAACCTGCTCGCCGCGATGGCCGACAACCACGTCTTCCACGGCAACGCGCTCGGCCTCGACGCGGCCCAGATCGTCTGGCCCCGCACGCTGGACATCGAAGACCGGGCGCTCCGGCACGTCACCGTGGGCCGCTCCGCTGACCCGCGCTCCGCCGTCCACGACGGGTCGT
Organism: Thermoplasmata archaeon; assembly: GCA_030044475.1. GTDB lineage: Archaea > Thermoplasmatota > Thermoplasmata > Lutacidiplasmatales > UBA184 > Lutacidiplasma. The sequence goes on from JASHVP010000148.1 coordinate 274, forward strand.
TCGTGATCACCGCGGCCTCCGAGGTGATGGCGATCCTCGCGCTCGCGCGGGACTACGTGGACCTGAAGGAGCGCCTCGGCCGGATCCTCGTCGGGTTCACCCGCGCGGGCGCCCCCGTACGGGCCTCGGACCTGAAGGCCGCCGGAGCGATGACCGCCCTCCTGCGCGACGCGCTCGAGCCGAACGTCGTACAGACGGCCGAGGGCGTGCCGGCGCTCGTCCACGCCGGCCCGTTCGGGAACCTGGCCCACGGCACGTCGAGCCGCCTCTCGATCGAGCTCGGGCTCGCCGCCTCCGAGGTCTGCATCGTCGAGGCCGGCTTTGCGACCGAGCTCGGCGCCGAGAAGTTCGTCGACATCGTGACCCCGACCCTCGGCCGGGACGTCGACGCGGCCGTGCTGGTGGCGACCCTGCGCAGCCTCCGCTACCAGGGCGGCGTCGCCGACGAGGCGTCCGGGCGGCCGGACGTGGCAGCCGTTGAACGGGGGCTCGAGAACCTGGGGCAGCACCTCGCCAACCTCACGGCGCTCGGCGCTCCGTCCGTGGTCGCCCTCAACCGCTTTCCCGGGGACACCGAGGAGGAGGCCGAGCGGGTCCGGGCGTACTGCCGGGAGCGGGACGTGGAGGTCGTCGAGTCCCGCGCGTTCGAGGACGGCGGCGCCGGGTGCGAGGAGCTGGCGCGCGGGGTCGAGGGGCTGCTCGCCCGTGGGCGGCACAGTCGCCCCCTCTCGCCCCCCGGGACCCCCCCGCTCCGTCAGCTGGAGACGATCGCGACCCGGCTCTACGGGGCCGACGGGGTCCGCGTGCTCGAGGAGGCGACCTCGACCCTCGCCACGCTCGACCGCATCGGCGAGCTCGGCGGTCCGATCTGCGTCGCCAAGACGCCGATGTCGCTCTCCGACGATCCTCACCGCCGCAATCGGCCGCGCGGATTCTCGGTGACGCTCGACCGGTGGAGCCGCTCGGCCGGGGCCGGATTCACGGTCGCGTACCTGGGCCCGATCGAGACGATGCCCGGGCTCCCGTCGCACCCGGCGGCCGAGGAGATCGACGTCGACCCCGACGGCCGGGTCGTCGGGGTCCGCTGAACCGCGGGCCGGTCAGGGCGAGGCCGTGCCCGGCAGGTCCCGGCCCCAGAGGGTCCACGTCTGGGTCCGGACGAAGCCGAGTCGTTCGTTGATCCCCCACATCGCGGCGTTGGAGGAGTCGTTGCTGGTACGGATCCGGACGTACCCCTCGGCGCGGGCGCGGTCGATCAAGGCGAGCTTCAGCGCCGTCGCGATGCCCTGTCCCCGGGCGTCCCGCCGGACCCCCGTGAACGATTGGAGGAACAATCCGGGCTCCCCCGGCGCGGGCCGCCCGTACGTCAGCCCGACGAACGATCCGCCGTGCCGCGCGATCCAGAAGTCCGCGGTCGTCTGCCCCGGCTGCCCCAGGTTCCACGACTCCCAGACGGACGGCGTCAGCGGGGTCATCGGGTCGGCCCGCGGCTCGTCCCGCGAGATCTCCGTCTCGAGCTCGTAGAGCCGGCGCACGACCGACGGGTCGTCGGCCCCCTCGTCGCCCAGGGTCGTCAGCTCGATCCCGTCCTCCGCGAGCCGACGGCGTCGGGCGGGCAGACCGGAAACGTCGCATCGGGCCACCTCGAGGACCGAGCGCCAGCGGTCCCGGAGCGGCTCGAACCCGTGTCGTCGCGCGAATGCGGCTCCGTCCGGGACCGCCGCCTCCGTGTTCGTCCGGAGCTGCCGCGCGCCGCGCTCGGCAAGCTCGGCTTCGACCGACCCGTACAGGATCGTCCCGAGGCCCCGGCGGCGACGGTCCAGGTCGACGTTCACCTCGACCCAGTATCGTCCCCCGTCGAACGCATCGGGGTCGTGGAAGTACTCGGCGCTCCCGACGAGGCGGTCCGTGGATCGGTCGACCGCGACGCGGCACTCGTAGACGTGGCCGTCGTCCCGCAGGAGCGCGACGTTGTGGCGGTGCTCGGCCTCGGTCGTAGGGGAGGCGGGATCGATGCGGTTCCACAGCTCGACGAGAGCCGATCCGTCCCCTTCCTCGGCCGGGCGGAGCCGCCACGGGCGGGTCGCTTGCGGACTCGACATGGCGCTCCGGATCGGTCTCCTCGAACGGACGCGGCACGGCCGCCCGGCCGGGACGTTCGGAGTCCCTTCCGCGCAGCGAAGGGTTCTGTTACATTTAGGGAGACCGTCAATCTACGCCTATCCCATGGGTCGGCCATCCCGAAGCGCCACCGCTTGGCCGGAGGGTCAAATACAGCCAGACATTCCTCAGAGATCGGGTGCCTCTGGCGATGCCGGACCTGGTTGCGGCCCTTACGCCAGTCGGGCATCAGGTTGAACAGCAACTCAAGCCGCAGCTCGGAGGTCTTTTCGGAGGAATCATTCGAGGCTACCTACCTCAAACCTGGTGCTTTCAGACCGAGAGTGAGTCCGCCACTCTCGTAGTCGATATAGACGGCTCGACTAGAGTGCATGATGGATTGTCTGCAGATGCCGACGTGCTCGTGGGGTGGGGTCATGAGCAACTTATTGCGGCTCTGACATACCAGGATGCAAAGCGAGTCCCGCATGGCGGTGGTGCCCCCCGGGTCGAATTCACCTCGCAAAAGGGCCGAACCGCGTTCACGTTCTTGCGGGGCCGCTTGGGCCTCTAGGACGGCGCTCGGGTCGCGTGGGAGGGCCCACTCGGGAACAGGAAACTGGTTAGAGCACTGGTCGGAGACTGGGCAAGTGCCTTCGGCTTGAAGGCAGAAACGACGCCCAGCGCCTGTACCAAACTCGCCGGACGAGTCCTACTCGAAAACACTTTCCGCGTGGGGTTCGGAAGGTTGAGGGAGGAGTTCAGAACTGCCTCAGCCTCCGCCTCGAAGCTCGAGAAGTCCGATTGGGCAATCCCTAGGACCGTAGACTCGATTTCGGTACTCGTCGGAGCATCTACGAGAGATGAAGGCGTGAT
>JASHVP010000149.1 GCA_030044475.1 Thermoplasmata archaeon
CTCGGGATATAAGTGATTTTACTTATCTACGTGCCATCACTGAAGATTCGAGGGCGGTCGATCCATCGGCCTCGGGCGTCGTTCCCCGAGTCGCGGACCGCTCGTTCAGATCTGGAGAGGGCCGAGGTTGAACGGAGTCCAGATCCATTCCTCCGTACCGCCCAACCAACGCAGCCTCACAATTCGCCACTCGGCGGAAAGATCGATCGTCCCGCTGAATTTCCCATTCGAGAGTCTCTCCTCGAGATCGAAACGGCTCCCCGAGCCCGGGGCCTCGGGGTCCGGAGCCACCCCTTGGGCGGTCAGTTCTCCCATCGCGACTTCGCCGCTCTCGGGGTCGATACGGAGGACGGTTCGAGCCAACTTCGCGCCGGGAGCCAAACCTCGGAGAGAGTCCACGAGGGGCAGGAAACTCGCCACCTGGACGGGTCCCGCGATGGCGTCAGGGGGAGCCGATACCTCCCCGCGGACCGCCCCCGAGGATCCGGTCGGACTATCCCGTATCTTGAACCCCGCCCGGGATCGCACGAACGCGATCGAGGCGGGGCCCTCAAAGTGGCCGAATCGTGTCCGATGCCGGGCGAGCCTCCCGCCGTGATGGAAGACCCACTGCGTGTCCGCTGCGCTGACGCCCGGAGGCGCGTCGAGGGCCAGGCGGGCGGTCAGGGGCCCCTCTCCGTTCGGCGGGTACGGAGCGACCGTTTCCATGCCGATGCGCCGCCCGAAGACTTCGATGGCGAACGTGGCGGAGTCCTTCGGGAATTGTGCGGAGGCCTCACGCACTGACTTCACCATCCGGCGATCTCCCGCGGAATACGAGCGCAAGAGCGCGCCGGAGAGTCGCTCGAGCTCCCCTTCCGATAACCAGCGACCCTGAACCATCACCCCTCGAGGGTGGCGGAGGACGGAGAGATCGACCAGCGGGTTATCCTCGACCAGCAGCAGATCGGCCCGAGCCCCCGGTCGGATGACGCCGAATTCACCGGGGGTTCCGAGGAACTCCGAGGCCCGGGCGGTCGCCATCTGAAGGACTTCGAGGTTCGAGTACCCGCACTGCACCAGGCGCTCCAACTCCGAGTGGAGCGAGTACCCGGGTACCACCCAGGGATTGGGGGTATCGGTCCCGACAATGAGCCGCGCGCCCGACGCGCGAAGGGCTCGGACGATTCCTCGTCGCCCCTCTAAGACCGCGGGCATCCGATCCCAGAACTCCTGGGGCAGGGATCGCAATCGGAAGTCCTTCGATGGATCCCAATGCGCGAGCAGTTTCGGAGGACACCAGCGCATCTCGGGACGAGCGAGACGCTCCCCCACCTGGGAGGGCGACGCGAACGCTTCGTAGACGATCAGTGTGGGGCAACTCCACGAACCGGACTTGGCGACTTCGTCGGCGACCTGAGGAATCCGTGTCGGGTCGATGAAGTCGCCCGCCCGGAGATACTCCTCGGAAGTCAAAGGGCGACCTCTCCACGGCGCCTGAGTCGACTGAATGGCCTCCAACCAGCCTTCGAGATGCTCGATTGACCGCTGACCGGCCGCGAGCGCTCCGGCCAGTTCCACCTCCTTCGGAACGTGGCCCACGACCGGAAGGCCCTGCCGGTTCGCCTCCGCCACAATCGTGTCGTAGACGTCCCGCGTCAGATTGTTGTAGACCTTGACGGCTGAGTAGCCCGCGGATTTCTGACGCCGGACCTCCTCGACCGCCGCCTCGGCGGTTCCGAGAGGAACACACCCGTTCCAGTACGGAGGTGCCCCGTCCACGATCGGGCCCGTAGTGTACAGGGTCGGTCCAAGGATTCTGCCGTCCTCGATCCCCCGCCGCCACGCGAGGTGGCGCGAGGTACCCCACATGTTCCGCACGGTCGTGACGCCATGGAGCAGGAACAAGAGCAGGTCCGCCTCCCCGTGGACATGCACGTGCATGTCGGCCAGTCCGGGGAGGACCAACCCACCCGAATCCCAGACTACCCGAGTTCCGGGCGGAAGTGGGGTCCGGTCCGCCGGCCCGACGGCGAGAATCCGACTCCCGTCCACGACGACGGTCTGGTGGTCGATCACCGCTCCCGCGACGGTGTCCAGGACGGCCACATCGACGAGGGCACGCCGTCCTCGACCCCTCGGCGGTTTCACGGACCCACCCCTAGGTCTCGGTAGACCGATCTCGGGATCGGCCGGGGCGGCTCAGCCTTGTCCCATCTGTTTCATCGCGGCCTGTCGACGCTGTTCCATTTCCGCGGGCGTCCAGTCCTCTACGTGGGACGCGAGGGACCACGAGTGGCCGAAGGGGTCGACGACCGACCCGAACCGGTCGCCCCAGAACATCGTCTCCGGAGCTTGCCTCGTCTTCGCTCCGGCGGCGATGGCCTGCTGGTAGGCGTGATCGACATCGGGTACGTAGAGCCACACCGAGGCCGTCGAACCCCCGAGGCTCTTCGGCGACTTCATGGCCGAGCCCGGGAACTCGTCGCTGAGCATGATCACCGAGTCGCCGAGTTCCAGCTCGGCGTGCCAGACCTTCCCTCCGGGGCCGGGGGCCCGATTGCGCTCCTTCGCGCCGAACGCGCGAACGTAGAACTCGATCGCCTTGGCCGCGTCGTCCACGACGAGCGCGTGCGTGACGGCGTGGTACCCCTCGGGCTTCCAGTGCTTTGCCTTCGCCATGCTCCCCGAATCTCCGCCCCCGATTAAGCGTACTGCGGCCCGGCGCCGACGGATCCGCCCTACCGCCCGCTCACTTTCGGTTCAATTCGTATCTCACGAACAACGTCCCGTCGTTCAGGGCGCGAGCGTCGCGCAGAAGGAAGTCGTGCCGCCCGGGCGACCCGATCGGGATGACGTCGTCCGCGAAGTTGGGGTCGTCGGCCGTGCGGAAGAGAGGCTTGCCCCGGCCCACGATCGAGGGTTGCACCTCGAGAATCATCTCGTCCACGAGGTCGGCGTCGAGGAACGACTGCGCGATCCGCGGCCCCCCGCCCAGGGCGATGCCTCCGCCGGGGGCCGACTTCAGACGCGCAACCTCCTCGGTCGGGGTCCCCCGGGCGAAGTAGGTGTTCTCCCAGAGCGATTCCTTCAGGGTCTTCGAAAAGACCACCTTCTGACACCGGTCGGCGAATCGAGAGTAGCTCCGCTGCCACTCGGA
>JASHVP010000150.1 GCA_030044475.1 Thermoplasmata archaeon
GCCCCGCCCGTGCCCCCGAATCCGCCGTACCCTCCCGTTCCGCCCGACCCGCCCGTACCGCCGGAGCCGCCGGATCCGCCGAACACGTCACTGTCGCTTACGGAGACGCTGTTGAGCGTGAGGCTCCCCGAGGAGACGTAGAACGCCCCGCCGCGGGCCGTCGTGCCGGTGCCGCCCGCGGCGCCACCGGTGCCCGGAGCGCCGACGCCTCCCGCGGTTCCCGACGTACCGGGCGAGCCGGGGCTCCCGGTGGTCCCGTCCGTGCCGGCCGATCCCGTCCCGCCGGCGGTCCCGGCCGCGCCGGTACCGCCGTTCACGCCCGTGACGCGGCCGTTGAAGACCGTGATGTGATCGAGGGTCAGACTCCCCCCGGTGACGTCGAACAGCCGGGTCGTCCCTTGGCCGTCGAAGGTGACGGTGTAGGTCGTGAGCGTCGGGGCGATGGAGACGGTGAGCCCGCTTCCGACGGTGATCGGAGAGGTGAAGTCGACGGTGCAGCTCGCCCCGTACGTCACGGCCCCCCCCGCAGCGACCGCCGTTCGCAACGCCGTCTCCGAGCAGGAGGTCAGGGACCCCACGGGCCGGGCCGCGGGAGCGAGAGCCCCGGGTTCGGTCGGGGTCCCGGCCGGCGCTCGCGGCGCGGGGAAGTACGCGACGCACAGCGCGATCGACACCACGACCAGCAGACCCACCGTACCCCAGATCGCCGTACGAACGCCCACCGCGAATCCCCCCGGTGCGGGTTGGACAACCGCTCGCTATCTAACACGGTCGCTTACGTCGTGCGTCGATACGACGTGAATCGAGGCCGGCCGACCCCTAGTAGTCGAGGAGCAACACCCGACACTGGGGGCATCGGTGGCCGTCGATCCAGACCATCCCGCCGAGCGGCCTCTGGACGATCGGCTCGCCCCCGACGGCGAAGGCGGAGCGCTCCCGGTACCACGACGCGCCCCCGACGAATGCTTGGGTCCCGAGGGCCCCGAACGCCATGGCGGCCCCGCACTTCGGGCAATGAGGCGGCGGCGGCGTGAGGCCGAGCGCTTCGAGCAGCTCGCTGCGCCGGGGGTTCCCGCCCATCGCGACCGAGTCGGGAGAAGCCGACCGGTGCCAAGTCAGTATCTCCCGGCCCGGCAGCGCGGAGGAGGCTCCGAGGCCGAAGGTCCTACTCGTCGGGATTCAGCGTGAGCACGTTTCCGTCGGGGTCGGAGATCCGGGCATACATCCCCCAAGGCCGTTTCGTCACCGGCTGGTCGAACCGGATTCCGTTCCGACGGAGGTTCGCACAGTGGGCCGCGAAATCCCCCTGGACGTGCAGGGTGATCCCCTGGTTGCCCGGGCTCAGCTCCTCTCCGATCTCACCCGCTTCGCAGAGATGGAGGAGGCCGGTCGAACCCTTGCGCCCCACGGTCACCCAGTGGCCGAGGTCTTGTACGACCTCGAGGCCCAGTTGACGCGTGTACCACCGGACCGACCGCTTCCGATCCGAGACCAGGACCGTCGTGGCGAAGACGTAGATCGCTCGGGGTGGTGCCCGGACGGATTTCGTAGGACGCGGCATGCTGGGCCGGAGGGGTGGATCAGGGCTTGGAAGTGATGGTTCCCCGCGGACGGACCGGCCGGAGCCGCGCGCGAACGGATTCCGAGGGGCCGGACCACGTCCCCGTGGGCGCCGGGTCACGGTGTTATCTAGGAGTCGACCGTACTAACCCGAGCACGTCATAGGCGACCGGGTCGACGTAGGGATGACGAACGGGACGTTGCACCGGAGGTACGGCGGGGCCCGTTGGTAGGTGGTCGTTCCCTGCGTCGCCATGGCCGTGGGGATGTGCACCACGACCCTGCTGTCGGGCCTTTCGGCCGGCGGTCCGACTCTGGTCTTCTCGACCGGGAGTTCGGCGTCGCTCTCGGGGCGGCTGCCGCGTCGATCGTCTTCCTCGTGGGACGGCGGACACGGCCCCCGCCCCCTGGAGAGCCCCCTCCGGCCTGACGCGGCACGGGGGCGTACCGAGACCGGACCGCGCGGGCGATCAGTCGCCGCGCGCCGCTCGCGGGAATCGGCCGATCGCTTCGACCGACGGCACGAAGTAGTACCCGCCCGAGAGCGGACGGGAGTACCGCGTCAGGTCGTCGCGGACCCCGTCCGGGATCCCGGCCATGCTCTCGAGCATCCGCTGGAGGGGTCCCCGTTCCGAGCAGAACCCGACGAACAGGGTGCCGTGGTCGGTGACCCCGCCGAACGGGACGTTCCGGCGGAAGATCTTCCCGAAGACGTCCTGGTCGGTCCGGCGCGCGTGGGACGCCGGAGGCTTCGGGTCGAGCTCGATGCTGTCGGGCTTGGTCCGTCCGATCACCTGTTCCTGACGGGACGGGGGAAGCGACTCCCACTCCGCCACGGCATGTTGCCACTTCTGCAGCAGGAGGACGCTCCCTCCCGCGCCCGGAGATCCGTCCGGTACGATCGCGACGCCCGGGGCTTCGACCAGGGTCGGGTTCTCCGTGCCGTCGATGAACCCGGTCAGGTCCCGGTCATGCCGGTACGGCCAGCCGGAGGTCTCGTCGGCGACGGAGGCGACCGCGGCCAGCGATCGCAGGGTCGCGCGAGCTTCGTCGAAGACGACGTCGTACGAACTGCCGGAGAGCCACAGCACGAGATCGTGCTGGGTCGCCGGCATGCGGAAGCCGTCCGCGCCGACGAGCGGCACGGTGAAGCCGTCGAGGTCTCGCGGCGTCCCGTCCGGCGCGATCGCCCGCCACAGCTCGGGTCGGAACCCGGAGACGAGGTTCACCCCGGCCATGGTGGTCTCGGGTTCCTTGAGGTCGGCGACGCCGCGCGCGAGCTCCTCCGGGCCCACGCCCGGGACTCGCTCGAGTTCCAGGAACACGTGAGCCGAGGTCCCCAGGGAGAAGATCCCGTGCTGCGGAGTGGCGGTCGTGGGGGACGACAGCTCCGACGCCACATAGGGACTCGCGGCCGAGCCACGGAGCGGCTGCTGCCGCGTCGCCCGTCCGACCGAAGGGGACAAGCGCGGGCGGAGGGTGCGACTCGACCGGCCCCCTCGTCATGACGACTCGACGCGCCGTCCGGACCTCGCCGCTCCAGTCCGTCCCGCTTCTCGCGGCACGTCGGCTGGTCGTGACGAAGCAGGGTCTAGCGGGCCCTCTCCCGAAGCGCCCGTCCCGGGAGACGATCCTCGCGACGGTGCGCGAGCTCTGCTACCTGCAGATCGACCCGGTCAGCGTTCTCGGACCGGCCCAGGCGACGACGCTGTGGAGTCGCCTGGGGAATTTTCGAACGACCGACCTCGATCGATTGGTCTGGACGGACCGGAGCCTCTTCCAATACGTGGTCCACGCGGCGGCGCTCGTGCGAACGGACGAGTACCCGTTGTACGCGTCGTACATGCGCCGGTATCCGGAGTCCCTCTCCAGCGGGTGGGGTTCCTGGCGGGAGCACGCTCGTCGGTGGATCCCCCGGCATGCGCAGCTCCGGTCCCAGGTCCTCCGGGAGCTCCGCGACGGTCCCCGGCGCATCAATCAATTCGCGGCGCACCCGCGGACGAGTCGCTCGACGGGCGGATGGGGCTCCGCGAGCGACGTCTCCGCGATGCTGTTCCACCTGTGGATGGCCGGCCACGTGATGGTCGTCGGCTCCGAAGGGAACCAGAACCTCTACGGCCGGACGGAGCAGTTCCTTCCGGGCTGGGTCGACCGGACCCCGCTCGACCCCGAAACCGCGGAGCGGACGGCCGCGCAACGGGCGATCCGCGCCCAGGGCATCGCCTCGGAATCGGAGATCAGCTTCTACTTCGTCCGAGGGTGTTACCGTCGCCTCCCGGAGGTCCTCGGTCAGCTCGAAGTGGAGGGGACCATCCACCCCGTCCGGGTGGAGGGGTTCCCTCACCACGGGGTTCGCTATGTCCACGACCGGGACCTGGACCTCCTGGCCTCGCTCTCGGACGATGGCTTCGAGCCCCGCATCTCGCTCCTCTCCCCGTTCGACAGCATGATCTGCCGTCGGAGCCGGATCGAGCAGCTGTTCGGGTTCTCGTACGCGCACGAGAACTACATTCCGAAGGCGAAGCGGAAGTACGGCGTCTATGTCCTCCCCATCCTCGCCGGCGATCGATTCCTCGGGCGGATCGACCCGCGGATGGACCGGGCGACGAAGACCCTGATCATCAATTCCGTCCACGCCGAACCCGGTGCCCCCGGTGGGAAGCCGGTCGCGTCGGAGATCGGGGCGACCATCGCTCGGCTCGGGGAGTTCTTGGGCGCGCGGTCCGTGAGGTACGCCGGCCCGGTCCCCGAAATCTGGCAGCCATGGCTGCGCGGGTCGAGGCCCTGAACGGTCATGTAGCCCCTGGGCCTCGTCGGCCCATGGTGCACATCCGGGACGAGGAGAAGAGCCAGTTCGACGCGCCGATCGACGTCGTCTGGAAGTACCTGCAGCACCCCGAGGCGCACGGGAACGCGCACACGAACTCGCGCAACCGCGCGATGAAGCCCCTGACCGACACCTCGTTCATCGTCTCTTGGGAGCAGAACATGAACGGGAACTGGGTCAAGATCGCGAACAAGATCACCGTCTTCCCGCCGCTCGGAATGGCGGCCGAGGCGCTCGAGGGACCGCTCGCCGGGTCCCGGATGTTCACGATCTACACGCCCCGCGGAGCGAAGACCGAGGTGGCGGTCTACGGGGAGATGCTGTCCCCCGTGCTGCCGCCGGAGCAGATCGAGCCGGTCGTCCGACAGGCGTGGGCGAACGCGTTCGCCGAGGATCTGGCGGGAATTCGTGCGTTCGCGACGAAATAGCGCGCACCGCGCCCGCCCGGTCCCCCCACCCGTCGCGGTCGCCGGGGACTCGTAAATAGGGTATTGCGACGCGAAAATCTCGATATACGCGGAGCCCATCCGCTGCCATGCATCGGTGGCTGAGCCTACTGGTGTCGGTGGCCATAGTCGCGAGCGTCGCCGGAACCGTCGGGATGGCCGTCCCCGCGGCCCGCGCGAACCACGCCCCCTCCCTCGGGGCGGTGTTCGGGACCCCGACGTCGTCGAGCGCCTACAATTGGGCCGGATACGCGGAGAGCTCGGGGACGGGGACCGTGACGAAGGTCACCGGCGCCTGGACCGAGCCGTCCGTGACCTGCCCACGAGGGACGACGTTGGCCGCGTTCTGGATCGGGATCGACGGCTACAGCTCGAGCACGGTCGAGCAGGACGGAACCTTGGCGCAGTGCTCCCACGGCACCGCGACGTACTACGCGTGGTGGGAAACCTACCCCGCGAACGCGGTGCAGACGTTCGCCTCGGTCCACGCCGGCGACAAGTTCAATGCCACGGTCAGCTGGAACTCCGCGAACGGGAACTTCGTCATGAGCATCACCGACATCACCTCGGGGACGACCTGGACGAAGGTCTCGAAGAACAGCGGGGCCTCGGAGAACAGCGCCGAGTGCATCGCGGAGCGGCCCGCGGGAGCGAGCAACTCGAGCGGGCTCTACGCGCTCGCCAAGTTCGGCACTGTTTCGTTCTCGTCGTGCGACGCGACGGTCTCGAGCACCACTGGCGGCATCGGGTCGTTCTCGACCGTCTACGCGAT
>JASHVP010000151.1 GCA_030044475.1 Thermoplasmata archaeon
GAACTCCTCGCCGAGAACCTGGAGCACCCGCGGTGGGAGATCGTCGCCAACCGCTGTCTCTCCTGCACCAACTGCACGATGGTCTGTCCGACGTGTTTCTGCAGCACCCACGAGGAGGTCCCGGACCTCGATGCGCGCACGGTCGAACGCTGGCGACGGTGGGACTCCTGTTTCAACTTGGGATTCTCCGAACTGCACGGCGCGAGCGTCCGCAAGAGCGGGCTGTCCCGATACCGTCAGTGGATGACCCACAAGCTCGGCACCTGGCACGATCAGTTCGGCAGTTCCGGGTGCGTCGGCTGCGGGCGCTGCATCACCTGGTGCCCGGTCGGGATCGACCTGACGGAGGAGGTCGCGGCCATTCGGGCCGCGCCGGGAGCGAGGTCGCCCCCGGGAGGGACGCGGTGAGCGCCCCGTCGCGGGACCTCGAGGCGGCGATCGCGCGGCACCCGTTCTTCGCGGGTCTCGCCCCCGAGCTCGTCCACGCGGTGTCGGCCGGGGCGGAGGCGCGGGTCGTCGCGCCCGGCGCGCTGATCGCGCGGGAGGGAACGCCCGCGGACGTGTTCTGCCTGGTCGTCGCCGGAAAGATCGCGCTCGAGGTGGGAGCCCCGGACCGACCGACCCTCACGGTCCAGACCCTCGGACCGGGGGAGGTCCTCGGCTGGTCGTGGCTGATCCCCCCGCATCGCTGGAGGTTCGACGCGCGGGCCGTCAAGGAGACCCGGTTCCTCGCCCTGCCCGCTGACGCGCTGCGCGGGATCCTCGCGGACCACCCGGCCTGGGGGTTCGACGTCCTGCGACGTCTCGTCCCGGTCCTCGCCGAACGACTCGAGAATACCCGCGTCCAGTTGGTGGACCTCCATGCTCGCTGAGGCGGCGGAGCCCGACGAACCCTCGGGCCCGCACCCCTTCGCTCCGATCCCGTACGTGGTCCGGTCGGTCGTGCAGGAGACCCCCGACACCGTGACCCTGGCGATCGCTCCGCACGGAAGCCGTCGGATCCCGCCGGCCCGACCCGGCCAGTTCGCGATGCTCTACGCGTTCGGGCTGGGGGAGTCGCCGATCGGGGTGAGCGGGAGCGCGGGGGAGGGCGTCCTCTTCCACACCGTTCGGGACGCGGGCCGGATCACCCACGCGTTGACCCGACTCACGCCGGGCGACGGGGTGGGCGTGCGGGGCCCCTACGGCCGCGGCTGGCCGATGGAGGCGGCGCGGGGGAGGGACGTGGTGATCGTCGCGGGCGGGTTGGGCCTCCCGCCGCTGCGTCCGGCGCTCCGGACGATCCTGCGGGACCGGGACGCGTACGGCCGGCTCGAGATCATCTACGGCGCGCGCACTCCCAAGGACCTGGTCTACGCGGCGGAGCTCCAGGAGTGGCGTCGTCGCGGCGACCTCCGTCTGCAGGTCACGGTCGACGCGGCCGGTCGCGACTGGTATGGCGACGTCGGGGTGGTGACGACCCGGATCCCCGACGCCCGGTTCGACCCCGCCCGGACGGTCGCCTTCGTCTGCGGACCCGAGATCATGATGAAGCTCACGGCCCGGGCGCTCCTCGCCCGTGGCGTCCCGGCGTCGGCGACGTGGGTGTCGATGGAACGGAACATGAAGTGCGCCCTCGGGTTCTGCGGCCACTGTCAGTTCGGGCCCTCGTTCGTCTGCCGGGACGGACCCGTGCTCTCGTTCGAAGGGCTCGCCCCCCGGCTCGGCGTTCGGGAGGTCTGACGCGGATGCCCGACCGTCCTCGCCCCCGACTCGCGGTCTGGAAGTTCGCCTCGTGCGACGGTTGCCAGCTCTCCCTCCTCGACTGCGAGGACGAGCTCCTGACCGTCGCCGACCACGTCGAGATCGCGGACTTCCACGAGGCGTCGAGCGCGGTCGTCGACGGGCCGTACGACCTTTCCCTCGTCGAGGGGTCGGTGACGACCCCCGAGGACGCCCGTCGCATCCATGAGATCCGGGCCGAGTCCCGGGTGCTCGTCACGATCGGGGCCTGCGCCACAGCCGGGGGGATCCAGGCGCTGCGGAACTTCGCCGATGTCGAGGAGTTCCGTCGGGCCGTCTACGCCCATCCCGAGTACGTCGCCACGCTCGCGACCTCGACCCCGATCTCGAACCACGTCCCCGTCGACTTCGAGCTGCGGGGCTGTCCGATCTCGAAGGCGCAGCTGCTCGAGGTGATCGGCGCGTACCTCCTCGGTCGAACCCCGAACGTCGCGAACGAGAGCGTCTGCATCGAGTGCAAGCGGCGGGGCACCGTCTGCGTCGTCGTGGCCCGGGGGACGCCGTGCCTCGGGCCGGTCACCCACGCCGGGTGCGGCGCGATCTGTCCCGCGTACCAGCGCGGGTGCTACGGCTGCTTCGGCCCGCAGGGAAGCCCGAACGTGCCGTCGATGCTCGACCATCTCCAGCGCCTGGGCATGGCCCCGGACGGGATCCGTCGGGTGTTCCGGACGTTCAACGCCGGGGCGCCCGAGTTCCGCGCCGCCGCCGACGCCGTCGTCGGGACGGAGGGCGCATGAGCGACCGGACGATCTCCGTCGACTACCTCGCGCGGGTCGAGGGCGAGGGCTCGCTGCGCGTCCGGATCGACGGCCCCACCGTCCGGGAGGTGGAGCTGAAGATCTTCGAGCCGCCCCGGTTCTTCGAGGCGTTCCTGCGCGGACGCGCCGCGACCGAGGCTCCCGACATCACGGCCCGCATCTGCGGCATCTGCCCCGTCGCCTACCAGATGAGCAGCTGCCACGCGATCGAGCGGGCCCTCGGGATGGTCGTCGACGGCCCGATCCGCGACCTCCGGCGGCTGCTGTACTGCGGAGAGTGGATCGAGAGCCACGCGCTCCACATCTACCTCCTGCACACCCCGGACTTCCTGGGCCTGCCGGATGCGATCCAGTTGTCGCGCGAGCACCCGGACCTCGTCCGGCAAGGGCTCGCGCTCAAGAAGGCGGGGAACCACCTGATGCAGGTCCTCGGCGGGCGAGAGATCCATCCGATCAACGTCCGGGTCGGAGGGTGGTACCGATGCCCGGGTCGGGAGGAGCTCGGGGCGCTCCGGGCCGAACTCGAGCGCGCCCTCGGGCTCGCCGAGGCGACGGTGCGGTTTGCCGCCAGCCTGCCGTTTCCCGAGGTCGAGGAGCCGTACGAGTTCGTGAGCCTGCGCGCGCCCGCGGAGTACCCGATGAACGAGGGGGAGATCGTGTCGAGCACGGGTCTCCGGATCCCCCAGGATCGATACGAGGAGGAGTTCGAGGAGGTCCAGGTGCCGCACTCGAACGCCCTCCATTCCGTCCG
>JASHVP010000152.1 GCA_030044475.1 Thermoplasmata archaeon
AAGGAGATCCCGCCCGAGTACCTCGTCTGCCCGTTCTGCGCCTCGGTCACGCAGTAGGCGGTCGCGCGCGCGCCGGGCGGGTCGCCCGCCGGCACCTTTATCGTGCCGGGTCCCTCGGGAGCGCGTTCTCGCGATGCCGGGAGACCTCGAGCGCGGGCGGCTGAAGCTGCAGTGGGCCCGGGACCACATGCCCGTGCTCGGAGCGATCCGGCGGCGGTTCGAGGCCGAGCGGCCGCTCGCGGGGCTCACGGTGAGCGCCGTCCTGCACGTCGAGGCGAAGACCTGCGTTCTCGCCCTGGCCCTCCAGTCCGCCGGAGCGGAGGTCCGCCTCGCGGCGGGGAACCCGCTCTCGACCGACGATGACGCGGTCGCCGCCGTCCGCGAGGCCGGCGTGACGACGTTCGCCGAGAAGGGGGAGTCCCTCGGCGCGTACCGGGCCGGGCTCGAGGCGCTGCTGGCGGCCGATCCGGACGTGATCGTCGACGACGGGGCCGACCTCGTCGCTCGGGTCCATGAGCGGGGCGACCGGGGCCGGATCCGGGGCTCCACGGAGGAGACGACCACCGGCGTCACCCGGCTGCGGGCCCTCGAGCGATCCGGCCGGCTGCTGTTCCCGGCGATCGTCGTGAACGACGCCGACATGAAGCATCTCTTTGACAATCGCTACGGGACGGGCCAGTCGGTGATCGACGGCGTTCTGACCGCCACGAACCTGCTCCTCGCGGGCAAGGTCGCGGTCGTCGCGGGGTACGGGTGGAGCGGCAAGGGCGTCGCCGCGCGCCTGCGGGGGCTCGGCGCCGACGTGGTCGTGACCGAGGTCGACCCGGTGCGGGCCCTCGAAGCGCGTCTCGACGGCTTCCGGGTGATGCCGATGCTGGACGCCGCCCCGCTCGCCCAGCTGATCGTGACGGTCACCGGGTCGACCGGCGTGGTGCGCGCGGAGCACGTGAAGGTGCTGCGCGACGGGTGCCTGCTCGCCAACGCGGGCCACTTCGACGTCGAGGTATCGCGCACCGACCTCGAGGGCCTCGCGGTCGCCCACCGGACCGTCCGACCGTACGTGGAGGAGTACCGCTTCGCCGACGGGAGGACCGTGTATCTGCTGGGCGAGGGGCGCCTGATCAACCTCGCGGCGGGCCAGGGGCACCCGGTCGAGATCATGGACCTCTCCTTCGCCCTCCAGGCGCTGAGCGTCGAGCACCTGGCGCGGCACGGGAGCGGGATGGCCCCGAAGGTCCACCCCGTCCCGGCCGAGATCGACCGGGCGGTCGCCGAGGCGGCGCTCGCGCCGTTCGGGGTGGGGCTGGACGCCTTAACCGACGAGCAGGTGCGCTATCGCGACAGCTGGACGGAGGGAACGTGACCGACACGGGCCAGATCCCGGCGGAGTTGAAGTACACGAAGTCGCACGAGTGGGTGAAGGTCGACGGCCGTCGGGCGACGGTCGGGATCACCGACCACGCCCAAGCGGAGCTCACGGACATCGTCTTCGTCGACCTCCCCGCGAACGGCGCGTCGTTCGAGGCGGGGACGACCGTCCTGCTCCTCGAGTCGGTGAAGACCGTCGCGGACGTCTACGCCCCGGGGTCCGGGGTCGTCGTCGAGGCGAACGCCGACCTGAAGGCGCATCCCGAGTACGTCAACCAAGACCCGTACGGACGAGGGTGGCTGTTCCGGCTCGAGTTCCCGACCGAGGGCGAGCCCCCGGGTCTCCTCTCCCCGGAGCAGTACCGCGCGTTCGTCGAGGGCGGCGGCTGACGGTCCCTACCGGCCCTCGAACTTCGGCGGCCGGCGCTCGAGGAAGGCGCGCATCCCCTCGGTCCGGTCGGCCGTCCCGAACGTGTGGCCGGCCGACTCGCCCTCCAGCTCGAGCGCCGTGGCGAGCGACGCGTCCGCCCCGGCGTCGATCACCCGCTTGACCCACTGGACGCCCAGCGGGGCGCGGCTCGCGATCGTCGCGGCGAGCGCGGCGACCTCCTCCCGGGCGGTGGCGGCGGGAACGACCTTGGTGACGAACCCGAGCTGGAACCCCTCCTCGGCCGAGACCGGCACCCCGGTGAACGTCAGCAGCTTCGTGCGGGCCGGGCCGATCAGGCGGGTGAGGCGGCTCGCCCCGCCCATCCCCGGGTGGATCCCGACGGTCACCTCCGGGAGGCCGAGCTTCGCCCCCTCGGCCGCCACGAGGATGTCGGCGGCCAGGGCGAGCTCCAGCCCGCCGCCCAGCGCGTACCCCTCGACGAGCGCGAGGACGGGGACGGGGCAGGCGGCCACGCGCGCCGCCACCCGCTGGCCGACGAAGCCGAACGCCAGGCCGTCGGCGAGGCTCTTCGTCGCCATCTCCGCGATGTCGGCACCGGCGGCGAAGACCGGGGAGGATCCCGCGAGCACGACGGCCCGGACCGTCCGGTCGGACCCGAGCCCGGCGAACGCCGCGTCGACCTGGGCCAGGACGTCCGAGTTCAGCGAGTTGAGGACCTCCGGCCGGTCGAGGAGCACCCACGCGACGGGCCCGTCGCGCTCCACCCGGACATACCGCAGGGGCCAGGTCGACTCCCCCCGGCCGGCGCGCGCGCGCAGCTCGGCCGAGACGGGGAACGGCCCCGGGGCCCCCGCCGCATAGGCGTCCACGAGGCGCAGGCCGTCGGAGAGGCCGAGGGCCGAGAGCTGGGCGAACGGGCCCCGCGCGCGGCGCAGTCCGACGACCGCCCCCCGGTCCACCGCCTCCGGCGTCGCCACCCCCTCCTCGACGAGCCGGGTCGCGATGCCGATCGTGAGTCCGAGGAACCGGTCGCGCACCGCCGCCGTTCGCTCGGGTTCGACCGGGGTCGTCTTCCACGGCCACGGTTGGCCGCTGCGGAACTGCTCCTCCAGACGGGGGGACGGGGCGTAGGCGGCGCCGAACGACCGTGCGAGCGACGACTGCGCGTGGAACGCGATCGGGATCCCCGTGACGTTCATCAACTCGAACGGCCCGAGCGTCGCTCCGAACAGCTCGCGACCGACCGCTTCGATCGTACCGAGGCTCGCGGTTCCGTCCGCGGCGAGCCGCGCCGCCTCGTTGAGATAGGGGACGAAGAAGCGGTTCACGCAGAAGCCGGCCGCGTCGGCGGTCCGGATCGGGATCTTGCGCAGCCGGTACCCGAACCGTTCCAGCTCGGCGAGGGTGGCGGGCTCGGTCGCGCGACCGCCGACGATCTCGAGGAGCTTGTTGACCGCCGCCGGGTAGAAGAAGTGGAGGCCCGCGAACCGGCCCGGGTCCGGAAACCCGTCCGCCAGGGCCGTCACGGAGAGCGACGAGGTGTTCGTCGCGACGATCGTGCGGGGCTCGACGAGCGGTGCGATCTCGGCGAACAGGGCCCGTTTGACCGTCTCGTCCTCGAAGACCGCCTCGACGACCAGGTCGGCGCCCCGGACGGTCGCCGCCAGGTCCGTCGAGAACGCCACGGACGCGAGCAGGGCGTCGCGCTGGGCCGAGGTCATCTTCTTCCGCTGGACCGCCCCGTCCAGCATCTGCGTCAGGATCCCCCGGCCGCGCCCGATCGCGGCCTCGTCGACGTCCCGGACCCGGACCGTGTAGCCGGCTTGCGCGGCCGCCTGCGCGATCCCGGAGCCCATCGTTCCGCCGCCCAGGACGGCGACGATCGCGGGCGGGTGCAACGAGGAACGGGTCCCGGCCGGCTCCATGCGCGTGTCCGGGCGGCGGACGAAGGGCGCGCCTCTTAACGGTTCGCTCGACCCCACGCCGGGGCGAGCGCCCTTATGCGCCCGGCCCTCGGGCCGGCGTGGACCCGGGGGAGGATCTCGCCGTCGAGGCCGCGCTCGAGGCGGAGCGACAGTTCGTCCTCACCCTGGGGGGGTTCGCGCTGGAGATCCCGGGGGCGACGCTGGTCACCCACGAGAAGATCCCGGTCCCCCGGTTCAACTTCGTCCAGGAGATCGGCGTCGGCCCGGAGCGACAGACCGCGTTCTTCGAGCGGGCCTTGGACCACTACTTCCAACGAGCGCTCCGACCGACGTTCCGCGTGCCGGAGCCCGTCGCGCCCCACGTCCGAGCCGGCCTCGAGCGACTCGGCTTCCGGCCCCGGGGCGAGCCGTTGGTCCTCCTGCTGGGAACGCCGACGTCGGGAGCGGAGCCGGCGCCCGGGCTCGAGGTCCGCGCGGCCCGGCGGGCGGAACTCGACCTCGTCGCCTCGTTCTGGTCCGGGGACGGGGAGCGACCGGAGTTCCGCTCCGCGCTCGACGTCGCGTGGGCGCATCCGAACCCGAACGAGCGACTCCAGCCGATCCTCGCCTTCTCGGGCGGCCCGGCGGTCTCCGCCGCCCTCGTCTATCGGTATCGCTCCACCGCCGGCCTCCACGCGGTCGCGACCCGTCCCCCGGCCCGCGGCCAGGGAGCGGCCTCGGAGCTGGTCCGCTGGGTCGTCGGGACCGCGGAGGCGGGACCGGTCCACCGCTACGCGATCCTCGCGGACTCGTCCCGGCTCGAGCGACGGCTGGTCGCGCTCGGGTTCCGGCCCGCTCGCTCCTTCCGGGAGTTCGACCTGCCCCCCTCGGCGGAGCTGTCGGTTCCGCTCCCCCCGCCTCCCGGGCCGCCCCGGTGGCGTCCGCCGCGACCCGCCGGGCGGAAGGACGCCGGCCCGGGGTAGAGGGACCCCTCGCTGGCGGGCCCCACCGCCCGCTACGGGCTCACGGCCGGTGGGGGGGTCCGCTCCGCGGAGGCCGAGGACGGGGCCTCCGCGCGGACCGCCCGACCGCGGAGGAACAGGGCTGCGACCGCGGCGAGCAGGATCAGGACCGCCATGAGGAGGAACACCCGGTCGAACGCCGTCACCACGGCGGCGAGGTCCCCGGCGGGGGACGGAACGCTCGGCCGGAGCGCCGTCGTCTGCCAGGTCAGGTAGACGGTGAAGAGCGAGATCCCGACGGCCCCGCCCAGGCTCTGGAGGAAGCGGATGAGGCCGATCCCCGCGCCGACCTCGAAGCGGGGGACCTCGTTCTGCATCACGATGTTGACCCCGGCCAGCCCGACGCCGGTTCCGAACCCGAACGGGAGCATCGGGGCGACCAGGCCGCCGATGGGGAGCCACCCGTGCCACAGCACCCAGAGCGGCGTGGACGGCCCGAATCCCGCGAGCAGGAACGCTCCCCCCGCGCCGACGAACAGGGCCGGAGCGATCACGGCCCGGTACGGATAGCGGGTCAGCAGGATCCCGCCGAGCAGGGCCCCGCCGATCAGCGGCAGGGCGAAGAAGTAGATCACGTCGCGGACGAACGCCTCGCTGTGCCCGAGTTCGACGCCGACCAGCAGCGAGAGCAGGGTGATCATCGAGGTGAGCGCGACCCCCGTCAGGAGGCTGATCGTACCGGACGAAGCGACCACCCTCCGGCGCAGCAGCCGCAGCGGGACGACCGGATCTCCCGAGCGGAGCTCCCAGACGACGAACGCCCCGAACAGGACGACGGCGGCGGCGAGG
>JASHVP010000153.1 GCA_030044475.1 Thermoplasmata archaeon
CGACTCCGGGGCGCCGACGCATCTGTCTTCGCACGACGTCCGGAGGAAGCACGAGGCCTCGGCCGGGAGTTCGGGGCCGCAACGCCGAACCGACCGGGCGGGCCCGCGTCCCTGCTGGTCCACGCGACGACCGCGGGTCGGGCCGGTCGGGGACCGCCCGAGGGCATCTTCCGGGAGCTCCTCGGACCGGGGACTCACGTGCTCGACTGGGTGTATGCTCCGGACCCTCCGGTCGTAGCGGAAGCCGCGAAGGAGGCCGGCGCGAGCTACGAGGACGGCTGGAGGTTGCTGGTCTACCAAGCGGCGGCGAGCTACGCGCTCTGGTGGGGGTCGGAGCCCCCCGCCGATGGGGTGGCCGAGCTCTTGCAGGAGGGCGGATGCGCGGTGTAGGGACGGCCACCGCCGCGATCACCATCGTGAACGCGCTCCCGACCGGGGTCGGGTGCGCGATCGGCATCGACCTGCCCGTCCACGTCCGGGTTTCGATGGAAGAAGGGCGGCGGACCGGGCCGCTCGCGGTGACCGGGCGCGATGCCAGCCCGGTGGTGGTCGCGACCGTTCGGGCCGCCGTCGCCGCTTGGGTCGCTCCGGAGATCGCCCACGCGCAGGTCGAGGTGGAGTCGAACATCCCCCCGAGGGTGGGTCTCAAGAGTTCGAGCGCCGTCGCCTCGGCGGCGGGGCGGGCGGTCGCCTCCGCGGGGGCCGCGACCCCCACCGCCCTCGACATCGCCCGTCTCTCCGCCCGCGCGTCGCGGGCCGTCGGCGTGAGCGCCACCGGGGCGCTCGACGATGCGCTCGCGGGCGTGCAGGGCGGGTTTGTCGTGACCGACAACTCCGCGGATCGACCGCTGCTCACGCAACCCGGACCGGTCGACCTCGGAGTCGCGGTCTGGGTCCCCGCGGGCGAGCATCCGCCGTCCCCCTCCCTGCGGGAGCGCTTTCGGGCCGAGCGGGCGGGTTCGGACGTCGCAGTGGCGCATGCGCTCGCCGGTGCGTTCTGGCCGGCGATGGCGGCCAACTCGGAGATCGTCGAACGGGTCCTGGGGTACCCCTACGCCGCCCTCCGCGCTCGATTCGCGCGCGAGGGTGCGGTCGGGGCGGGCGTCTCGGGGCTGGGACCGGCGCTCGCGGTCGTCTCCCCGACCGATGCGCTGGATCGGGTCACCGCCCTGCTTCCGCCCGACGCGGGCGAGACCCTGCGGCTCCGGTTCACCCCGGATCCGGCGCCTCGCCCGGAGGTGCGTCGGTGAGCACCCGCCGCCTTCGTCCCGCGGTCGTATCGGGTCGCGTCCGTGCGCCCCCCTCCAAGAGTTACACGCATCGGGCGGTCGTGGCGGGCTTCCTCAGCGGCCGCGTCCATCGGATCGCCAACCCCTTGGACTCCGACGACACGCGGGCCACGCTGCGACTCGTCGCCGCGCTGGGGGCCGAGGTCCACCGGCGTCCGGGCCGCTGGACGATCTGTCCCCGAGACCGGGCCGGCCGTTCGGGCCGGACGGTCGACTGCGGAGAATCGGGGACGACGCTCCGGTTCGGGGTCGCGCTCGCGAGCCTGGACTCGGCCGCGACGTGCTTCACGGGTCGGGGGCGACTGCCCCTCCGCCCGGTCGGCCCCCTCCTCCGCGCCCTACGCATGCTCGGCGGAACCGCGGTCCCCTCCTCGACGGCCCGGTCGCTCCCCCTCCGCGTGACGGGTCCGATCCACGGCGGTCGGGTCTCGGTCGATGCCTCGGAGAGCTCCCAGTTCGCGTCCGCCCTCCTGCTGGCGCTGCCGACGCTCACCGATCGATCCCGCATCGTTCTCCGTGGCCGGGTCGTGTCGGCCCCGTATCTCGACGCGACCCGGGCGGTGCTCCGGGCGCACCGGGTCCGGGTCCGGGTCCGATCGAATGGATTCGAGGTCCCCGGCGCGCAGGCGTTCGCGGCACGGCAGTTCGTCGTGCCGGGCGACGCCTCCTCGGCCGCGTACCTCTGGGCCGGAGCGGCCGTGACGGGCGGGGCGGTCCAAGTGGACGATCTCGACGGAACCTGGCCGCAGGCCGACCTCCGGATTCTGGACCTCCTGCGACAGACGGGGTGCGACGTGCGGGTCCGTCGCTCCTCCGTGCGCGTCGCCGGCCGGTCGCAGCTCGGCTTCTCGATGAACTTCACCGCCTCCCCGGACCTCTACCCCCTCGCCGGGGCGATCGCGGCGACCATCCCCCGAACGAGCCGTCTCTCGGGCGCGCCCCATCTCGCCTCGAAAGAGTCCGACCGTCGCACCGAGACGGTCCGCCTCGTGCGGGCGCTCGGAGCCTCGGTGCGCGAGACGTCCGGGGGGCTGACCATCCACGGAGTGTCCCGACCGCAGCGCGTTCGGCTGCCCGATCTCGCGGACCACCGCCTCACGATGAGCGCGGCGGTCGCCGCGCTCGCGGCCGACGGCCCGTCGACCATCGGACCCGCCGACTCGGTCGCGAAGTCGTTCCCCGGGTTCTGGGAGGCGCTCGGGTCCCTCGGCGCGGAGGTGGCGGCGCGATGATGGAATTCGGCACGCGACTCCGGGTGGCGGTCTTCGGCTCCAGTCACGGACCCGAGGTCGGGGTCACCATCGAGGGAATCCCCGCCGGGACCGTCCTCGATCTTCGGCAGATCCAGTCGGCCCTGGATCGGCGGCGGCCCGTCGGGCGCCGGCTCGCGACGAAGCGTCGCGAAGAGGATCGGCTGGTGATCGACCGGGGCGTCGCGGACGGACGGGCCGACGGCTCCGCCTTCCGGGCCCACGTCCGCAACGAGGACGTCCAGCGGGCGCCCTACGACCGATTGCGCACGACGCCGCGGCCGGGTCACGCCGACTACCCGGCCCGGATCCGCTACGGTCCCGACGCCGACCTGTCCGGCGGCGGCATCTTCTCCGGACGCATGACCGTCGGGCTGGTGATCGCCGGCGAAGTGGGCCGGGCGATCCTGCGACCGTTCGGGGTCGACACCGTCGCGTACACGCGCTCGATCGGCCCCGTCGAGGCCGAGATCGACGAGCGGCTGTCGCTCGACGAGCTCCGCCGCCGGGCGGGAGCCAACGAGGTCGGGTGCCCCGACGCGGTCGCGGCGACCCGGATGGAAGCGGAGATCGGACGCGCCCGGCGGGAGGGGGACAGCGTCGGAGGGGTCGTCGAGGTCCGGACCGAAGGGCTACCGGTCGGGGTCGGCGAACCGTTCTTCGACTCCGTGGAGAGCGTTCTGGCGCACGCGGTCTTCTCGGTGCCGGCGGTGAAGGCCCTCGAGTTCGGGGCCGGGTTCGCGGGGGCGCGCATGCGCGGCAGCGAGCACAACGACCCCTTCATCGTGGTCGATGGGACGATCCGCACCGCCACGAACCACGCGGGCGGGATCCTCGGCGGGCTGACCACGGGGATGCCGGTCGTGCTGCGCGCGGCGGTGAAGCCGACCTCCTCGATCGCCCGTCGGCAACGAACGGTCGACCTGGCCACCCGGACCGAGACCGAGATCGTCGTCACCGGCCGCCACGACCCGTGCATCGTGCCCCGTGCCGTCGTCGTCCTCGAGTCGGCGGTCGAGTTCTCGTTCGCCGATCTGCTGCTGCGCGGAGGCTTCCGGCCGTGACGACGGAGCGGATCCCGTGCGCGATCGTCGGGGCCTCGGGGTACATCGGCCAGCACTTCGTCCGGCTCCTAGCGGACCATCCGGACTTCGACCTGCGCGACCTCGTGGGCGGCGACCGGTCGGACGGGCGAACGCTCTCCGACCTGTGGCAGCTGGCCGAGGCCCCGCCGGAGGAGTTCGAGGGGGAGCGGGTGCGCCGGCGATCGCCGGCCGCGCTGCAGAGGGCCGGGGTCCGCGTGGTCTTCTCGGGACTCCCGTCCGGGACGGCCGGTACGTTCGAGTCCGAGCTGGTCCGACGCGGCGTCTCCGTGTTCTCGAACGCATCGGACCACCGGGGGGACCCGCGGGTCCCGCTCCTCGTGCCGGAGGTGAACGCCGACCACCTGCGCCTCCTCCCCGCCGCCGCCGGGCGCGGGGTTCTCGTGACGAACCCGAACTGCTCCGCCACCGGCCTCGCGCTGGCCCTCGCCCCGGTCGAGCGCCTCCTGCGCCCGAGGTCGGTGCACGTCGCGACCTACCAGGCCCTGTCCGGCGCCGGATACCCCGGGATTCCGTCCCTCGCGATCGCGGACAACGTCGTCCCGTACATCCGCTCGGAGGAGGAGAAGCTCGCCGCCGAGACCCAACGGATCCTGGGGACCGTACGCGACCGCCGGGTCCGCCCGAAGCGGTTCCCGCTCGTCGTCCAGTGCGCGCGGGTGGCGACCCGGGAAGGACACCTGGAGGCGGTCTCCGTCGAGGCGGGCGCTCGACCGACGGAGGCGAGTCTCGCCGCGGCGTGGCGCGAGTTCGACCCCCTGCGGAGGGACCGACTCCCCACCGCCCCGCACCCGCCGATCGTGCTACGAACGGAGCCGGATCGGCCGCAGCCGCTGCGCGACCGGTGGGCCGGATCGCCCGCGCGCGCCCGCGGGATGGCCGCGGTGGTGGGACGCGTTCGCTGGGAACCCCCGTACCTCCGGTTCTTCGTCCTCTCGCACAACGCCGTCCGGGGCGGAGCGGGCGGGTCGGTGCTCAACGCCGAGCTCGTGCGCGCCCGCGGTCTCCTGCCCTCGGTCGAGGGAGCCCGATGAGCCCGCGGTCCGCCCCGGTGGTCCTCAAGTTCGGCGGGGCGTCGCTCGCGGATCCTCGTCGCGTGGCGGCCGAGATCCGAGCGGCGGGGCGCCACGGAACGCCGGTCGTGGCGGTGGCGTCCGCGCGCGAGGGGGTCACCGACCTCCTCGCCGACGCCGTCGCGCATCCGCGCGCGGTGACCGCGCATCGGCGGGTGCTGCCGCACCTTCGGGACCTGCACCCCCGGCTTCCCCCGGCGGGGCAGCGGCACCTGACGCGCGTGGGAAGCCTCCTCGCGTCGATCGAGCGCGACGGCGCGGCGGACCCGGCCCTCCGGGATCAGGTGCTCAGCCAGGGAGAACGGATCGCGGTCCACTGGCTCTCGGCGCGCCTGCACGAGGCGGGCGTCGCGGCCACGCCGGTCGAGGCCGACCGGCTCGGGCTCGTGACGGACAACGCGTACGGCGCGTCGTGCATCCTGTTCGACCGCTCGCGAACGGCCGTGCGCCGGGGTCTCCACCGCCTGCTCGACCGGGGGGAGGTCCCGGTGGTGACGGGCTACTTCGGCCGCAGTCTCGAGGGCCGGGTCGCGACGCTCGGACGTGGGGGATCCGACTACGCGGCGTCCGGATTGGGCGCCCTGCTGGGCGCGGACCGCGTCGAGCTGGTGAAGCGGCACGTTGCGGTCCTGTCCGCCGACCCGCGGGAGGTCCCCGCCGCCCGGCCGATCCCGGAGCTCTCGTACGAGGAAGCGGAGGAGCTGGCCCAGTTTGGCGCCCGGGTCCTGCACCCGCTGACCATCGAGCCGGCCCGCGCGCACGGCATCACGCTCCGGGTACGATCGCTCGAGGACCCCCGGGTCGTCACGACGATCGCGCCGGCCCGCCCGGGTCGAAGGAACCGGGCGCTCACGGTGCTGCGCCCCCTGCGTCTCCTCCGGTTGCGGGTTCCCGGGGGCCGCCAGCGCCCGGGGATCGTCGCCGAGGTCTCCCAGCGGCTCGCGTCGGCGGGCGTGAACGTCGTCCAGCTCTACACCTCGTCGGCGTTGCTCTGTCTCGTGCTCGAGCCCCCCGCGGTCCTGCCGGCCCTGCGGGCGCTGGCGCCGGTGACCCAGGAGGCCGCGGCGATGGTCGACGGCCCGTACCGGGTGGCGCTGGTCACGGCGATCGGCGACGGGATCCTCGACGACCTCGACCGCCTCCCGCGCGCCGCGGTGGACGGGGCGGAAGGATTCAGCGCGACCCCCCGCGCCCTCTCCGTGGCGGTGCCCGAGGGGCGGGCGGTCGCGGTCGTTCGGGCACTGCACCGATCGCTCGTGGAGGGTCGACGGCCGTGACGGACCCGTGGCTCGAGTTCGAGTCCCGGGCGCGCTCCGCGGAGACCGCGGGCTACTTCGAACGCGCGGGTTCGACCGGCCGAGGGCCCCATGCGGCGACCTGGTTCGACGGCGCGGAACGCGCGGTCGTCGTGGGGCGCGACACGACCCCCGTACAGCTCGACCGGATCGTGGACCGGTTCCTCTCCCGATCCCCCCGGGGCGCCGTCCTCGGATATCTCGGGTTCGACTCGGTCGGGCTCTTTGAGCCGGCCTTGCGGCAGTTCCCCCGGGGCAGCCCGTTCCCCCTCGGCGAACTGGTGTTCGTCGCCCACGTCCGTCGTCGCACGTTCCGGCCCGCCCCCGTGCGCCCGCATCGCCGGCGCCCGCCGACCCGACCGCTCCACGACTCGCTCCCCCGCGGCCGCTTCGAGCGGTCGGTCCGCCGGCTCGTCGGAGAGATCCGAGCGGGGGAAGCGTTCCAGGTCGTCCTCTCGCACCGGCGCGAGTGGACGCGCCCCGACGACCTGCTCCGGCGCGCCCGTCGCCTGCGGTCGAGCGAGCGGTTCGCGTACTTCTACTACCTGAAGTTGGGCGGCCGCGAGATCCTCGGAGCGACCCCGGAGTCGGTCGTGGAGATGCGGGGCCGCACCGCGGTGGTCAACCCCATCGCCGGGACTCGCCCCGTCGCGGGAGCGACCCGGCGCCGCCCGCTCGCGGCCGACCCGAAAGAGCTTGCGGAGCACCGGATGCTCGTCGACCTCGCGCGGAACGATCTCGGCGCGGTCGCGTCGGTGGGTTCGGTCCGCCTCCTCCGGCGCGAGGTCCGCACCCGGTACGCGAGGCTCGAGCACCTGGTCAGCCAGGTCGCGGCCGACGTCCCCCGTACGACCGGCCGCTTCGCGGTGCTCGCCGCGACGTTCCCCGCCGGGACCGTGAGCGGGGCGCCGAAGATCCGCGCGACCCAACTCCTCCGCCGGGAGGAGGCGAGCTGGCGCGGACCGTACGCCGGCGCCGTAGGGCTGCTTCAGGGCCGGCGCAACGCCGACTGGGCGCTCGCGATCCGCACGGCGTTCGGGGTCGACGACCGCCTGTTCACCGCGGCGGGCGCCGGGATCGTGCACCGGTCCGATCCGGCGCGCGAGTACGCGGAGACGTTGACGAAGCTCGCGCACGTCGAAGCGACCCTGGTCGAGGGGGGCCGATGAAGGTCCTCCTCGTGGATCACGAGGACTCCTTCGTCCACAACCTCGAGCAGGCCGTCGCCCGCGAGGGAGCCGAGGTCCTTTGTCTCCGGGCGACGCGACCGTTCGCGGAGGCCGTCCGGTTCGACCCGGACGCCGTCGTCCTTTCGCCCGGTCCCGGCCATCCCCGCGACCGCCGCCTGACCGGGCTGTCGCGCGAACTGCTCCGCGCGTGGGATCGGGAACGGTCGTTCCTGGGCGTCTGTCTGGGCCACCAGGTGGTCGGCGAGTACTACGGGGGAACGGTCGCCCGGGGCCGCGAACCGATCCACGGGGAGGCGACGGCGATGACCCATGACGGCCGCGGGATCTTCGTGGGCCTTCCCTCGCCGACGCCGGTCGCTCGCTACCACTCGCTCGTCGTGCGTCCCGGATCCGTCCCCTCCGAGCTCGAGGTCTCGGCCCAGGGCGACGGGGGCGTTGTGATGGGCCTTCGTCACCGACGCCGCCCGGTCGACGCCGTCCAGTTCCACCCGGAGTCCTACCTGACCCCGGAAGGGCCGCACCTGCTGCGGAACTTCCTGGCAGGAGTCCGACGATGATCGCCGGAGCCCTCCGGCGGGCGCTCGCCCCGGAGCCCCTGTCCCGGGCCGAGGTCCGTCACGTGTTCGACACGCTCCTGGCGGGAGAGACCACCGACCTCGAACGTGCGGCGCTGCTCGTCGCCCTCGGAGCCCGGCCGACGTCGGTGCCGGAGCTGGCCGAGTGCGGGGCGGAGCTTCGCCGCCGAGCGATCCCGTTCCCCGTCCCGCGCTCGGACGGCGCCGTCGACCTCTGCGGTTCCGGCGGCGCTGGGGTGCCGACGTTCAACGTCTCGACCGTCGGCGCCCTGGTCGTGGCGGCGACGGGGACTCCCGTGGTGAAGCACGGGAACCGCAGCGCCCGCGGGTTGTGCGGCTCGAGCGACCTCCTCGTGGCCCTCGGCCTCCCCGTGGAGACGTCGATCGAGTTCGCGCGCGCGAGCTACCGATCCCATCGGATCGCGTTCCTGCACGCTCCGCTGTTCCACCCGGCGACCCGGGCGGTCGCGGCGGCGCGTCGGGCCCTCGGAGTTCCGACGATCTTCAACCGCCTCGGTCCCCTGGCGAACCCGGCCCGCGTCCCCTTTCAAGTGACGGGCGTCGCCGCGCCGGAGCGGGCCCCCGAAACGGTTCGGGCGCTCGCGGCCCTCGGGGTCCGTCGGGCACTCGCGGTGAGCTCCGAGGAGGGCGCGGACGAGTTCTCCCCCCGGCGGCCCACGGTGGGTGTCGAGTG
>JASHVP010000154.1 GCA_030044475.1 Thermoplasmata archaeon
CGGCGAGTGTCGACCGGTCCGGAGTGCCTCCCGGTAGCGCCCTACCCGCTCCGGACGCCCGCTCTCCCCGTTGGGAGGGTCGGCGTGCTGTCGAGGTCGATGCTTCGATGGCGGCGGTCCGGCGCGGACCGGGGGGGTTGGTCAAAGTTGTTGGGTCAACTGCGTGAACTCGGCGAGGTTCCAGCCCTTCAACGTCGTGGTCCGGACGAACCCCTGCTGCCCGCTCCGGAGGGCGAGCGTGTTGAGCACCTCGTCGGACGGAAGTTCCACGACCGTCACGAAGTCGTAGGCCCCCATCGTGTGCAGGTCCAGCAACACCTTTCCGCCGGCCGCCGAGACCGCGGCATGGAAGGCTTCGGCCCGCTTCGGCGCCTGCTTGACGGCTCGAACACCCTCCTCGGTCCAATTCCCGAGCAACACGTAGTACGGCATGGGATCGACGTTCGGTACTCCGATGGACTAGAAAGACCTTCACGTGAGGGCCCCCGCCCGACGGACCGCGGCCGGGGACACCTCGACTTCCGAGCCCCCGTCTGCCCAACGCCGAGTCCGCGACCGGGCGGTGCCTCGTCGGGTGACCCTCGGCGCCCCGTCTACCGAGAATCGTGGCCGGCGGGGCGACCGTGCCCGGACGCCGCCTCTCGAGGCCTCCGGGACCGAGTCGCCCTCCTGAGCCTCGCGTCCGGGAGCCGGTGGAGGGGTAGGCCGCCGGACCGATGCGACCGGGACCCCGTCAGCTTTTCCCGCTCGCGGAGGTTCGGCTCGCCCTCATGACCGAACCGGACCGCGACCTCACCTGCATCAACACCCTCCGATTTCTGGCCGTGGACTCGGTCGAGGCCGCAAAGTCGGGACACCCCGGTCTGCCGCTCGGAGCGGCTCCCATGGCCTACGTACTGTGGGACCGATTCCTCCGGCACAATCCGGTCGACCCGTCCTGGCCGAACCGCGACCGGTTCGTCCTTTCCGCGGGCCATGGCTCGGCCCTCCTCTACGCCTTGCTGCACGCCTACGGCTACGGCCTCCCCGTCTCCGAGCTGCAGCGCTTTCGCCAGTGGGGAAGTCGGACTCCGGGACACCCGGAGTACTGGTGCACGCCCGGGGTCGAAGCGACGACCGGTCCCCTCGGTCAGGGGTTCGCGATGGGGGTCGGGATGGCGATCGCCGAGCGGCACCTGGGTGCGACGTTCAATCGCGATGGCCTCCCGATCGTGGACCATCGGACCTATGCCATCGTCTCGGACGGCGACCTCATGGAGGGGATCTCTTCCGAGGCGGCCTCCCTCGCGGGCCATTTGGGGCTCGGGAAGTTGATCTACCTGTACGACGACAACCACGTCTCGCTCGAAGGACCGACGAGCTGGACCTTCACCGAGGACGTGCTGGCCCGGTTCGCGGCCTACGGGTGGCAGACGCTCCGGGTCGAGGACGGCAACGACCTCGCCGCGATCGACGGGGCGTTGCGGGCCGCCCAGGCGGACCCGCGGCACCCCTCCCTGATCGGGGTTCGCACGCATCTCGGCTATGGGAGCCCGGTCCAGGATACCCGAGAGGCGCACGGCGAGCCGCTCGGTCCGGAGCGGACTCGGCTCACCAAGCAGACGCTCGGGTGGCCGCTGGAACCGACGTTCCTCGTCCCCGAGGTGGCCGCGACTCATTTCGCGGAGGCGGCCCGTCGGGGAGCGGCCTGGCAGGCGGAGTGGGAGTCGACGCGACGCGGGCTGCGGAGCACGGCGCCGGCGCTCGCGCAGCAGTTCGAGGGCCAGTATCGAGGGGACCTGCCGCCGGCCTGGTCCGATTCGCTCCCCACGTACCTCCCGACGGGCGGGGCCGTGGCGACGCGCGACGCGTCCCAGAGGTTCCTCGAGGTCGTCGGGCCCCGCCTCCCGGCGCTCGTCGGCGGCGCGGCCGACCTGTCCCCTTCGACCAAGACCGTCCTGCCGCAGTCGCCGGACTTCTCGCCCGACGACGCCGCCGGCCGGAACCTCCACTTCGGGGTCCGCGAACACGCCATGTTCGCGATCCTCAATGGAATGGCGCTCCATGGCGGCGTGCTCCCGTACGGGGGCACGTTCCTCACGTTCTCCGATTACGGACGCGGGGCGATCCGATTGGCCGCCCTGCAGCACGCGCACGCGATCCAGATCTTCACCCACGACAGCATCGGGATGGGCGAGGACGGCCCGACGCACCAGCCGATCGAGCACCTCGCGTCGCTCCGGGCGATCCCGAACCTCCGGGTCGTCCGGCCCGCCGACGCGAACGAGACCGTCGTCGCATGGAAGATGGCCGTGGAGCATCCGGGCCCAACCGCTCTCGTGCTCACTCGCCAGAAGATCCCCGTCCTCGACCCGACGGTCTATCCGATCGCGACCGGGGTGGCGCGCGGGGGGTACGTGCTCTCCGAGGCTCCGTCGCCCCCGGCGCAGGTGATCCTGATCGCCACCGGTTCGGAGGTCTCCGTCGCCCTCGAGGCGCAGAAGCTGCTCGCCGGACGGGGGCTCCGGGCCCGGGTGGTCTCGCTCCCGTGCTGGCGCGACTTCGACGCGCAGCCCGAGGAGTACCGGTCGTCGGTTCTTCCCCCGGGGGTCCCGAAAGTTTCGGTCGAGGCGGCGAGCACCCTCGGCTGGTCCCGCTATACCGGATCCGAGCGAGCCTGCGTCGGCGTCGACCGGTTCGGCGCCTCGGCCCCCGGCCCGGTGGTGCTCCGGGAACTCGGGATTACGCCCGATCATGTCGTGACGGTCGCCGAGTCCGCGGCCGCCTCCCGACCGGAGGG
>JASHVP010000155.1 GCA_030044475.1 Thermoplasmata archaeon
ACGCCGTCGGTCGTCCGGTGCGGAGGTCGGCCCGGCCCCCCGGGGCTGGGCGCCGGCCCCGGAGCGGTACCGGATGAACGTCCCGGCCGACGTGCTCCTCGGACTGGTGCTCGGCTTCTCCCTCACGATCCCGCCGGGCCCGATGAACGCCCTCATCGCGAACCGGTCGGTCGAGTCACTCCGCGCGGGGATCGGGACCGGCCTGGGCACGATGTCGTCGGACGCGATCCTCGGTGCGGCCGTCTTCTCCCTGCAGCTGTACGTCGACCTCCATCGGGCCGACCGGATCGTGTACCTCCTCGGCGCGGCGGCGATGGCGTTCCTCGGCGTGCGACTCCTGCGCGCCCCGGCGGCCTCCGTCGCGCCCCCCGGCGAGCGGTCCCTCTACGGCGAAGCGCTCGTCGTCGGCCTCTCGAATCCGTTCCAGATCCTCTGGTGGCTCACCGCCGGCCTCGCCTCCGTGTACCTGGGCGGGGCGCCGCTCCTCGGGGGTCTGTTCGGCGCGATCGCGGTGTGGATCGTCGCGTTCCCGAGCGCGGTCCATGCGGGGACGCGTCGGTCGCCGCGGGCCCAACGGGGGGTTCGGTACGTCTCCGCGGCGACCGTGCTGGCGTTCGCCGCCTATTTCGCCGTGCTCGCGGTCTGACCCCGCCCCGGCGGAGCGGCCCGAAGGCGGTCGGCGTACTTCTGGCGGAACTTCGCGACCTTCGGGGCGATCACGAGCTGGCAGTAGGCGCGCTCCGGATTCCGACGGAAGTACTCGCGGTGGTACTCCTCCGCCGGATAGAACGCGGAGAACGGGGCGATCTCGGTCACGATCGGATGTCGCCAGACCCGCTCGGCTTCGACCTCGCGCACCACCGCCTCCGCCGTGGCCTTCTGGGCGGCCGTGTGGTAGAACACGACCGAGCGATACTGGGTCCCGACATCGTTGCCCTGCCGGTTCTTCGTCGTCGGGTCGTGGACGGTGAGGAAGATGGCGATCAGGTCGTGGAAGGAGAGGCGGGCGGGGTCGAACGCCACCTGGATGGCCTCGGCATGACCGGTCCGTCCGGTGCAGACGTCCTCGTACGACGGGTTCGGTACGGTACCTCCGGAGTATCCGGGGACCACCGAAAGGACCCCCCGGAGGTCGGAGAACACTGCCTCCGTGCACCAGAAGCAGCCCCCGGCGACGGTCGCGACCTCGGTCGCGGCGGCGACGCCCGCCCCGCTCACACCGGCCCCCGAGTACCGGACACGGTCATCGGGGCGAACCTCCGGCGGCCGCGGTCCGGCTGCCGGCGAGGACCAGCCCGGGCGCCACCAGCGAGAAGACCGGGACCCCCCACAACAGGTAGCGGATCCCCGGCACGGGGGTCAGTAGGTTCAGGAACGGACCGATCAGCAGCAGCAGAAGGATCGCGTACGTCACCGCGCCCCCGTAGAACGCCCCCCGCCCGAACCGACTGCCGGCGAAGGAGACCCCCAGGACGATCCCGACCCCCCCGAGCCAGCCGAGCCAGAACCCCGCGAGCCCCGTGTAGGCGCCGAGGGCGTTGCCCGACCGGAGGCACGTCAGGGCGTGGCTCGGCTGGCCCTTCACGCACGAGAGCAGGGACCCGGAGTTGCCGATGACGAGGGTCGCCGCGACGATCAGCAGGAGGAAACCGAGGGAGCCGACGAGGCAGAGCACGGAGGCTGCGACGAACCGCCGGTCGACCTTGCGCAGTTGGGCGAACGCGCGACGGTAGACGAACAACGAGACGAGGAGGAGCACCGCCCCGGCGATGACGAGCGCGCCGGTCACCTCGACGAACGTCGTTTGGAACGTGAAGAACCCGCCCGGCGCGAACGCGACGATCAGCACGAAGACGATCGGGGCGACCAGAGCGACCGCGGCGCCCGCGATCCCGAGGGCCGCGCCCATCGACAGCCGAGCGATCCCCTTCTCCTCCCGTTCCGCCGGCGTCGGGCCCGGTGCGCTCATGCGCCCTCCGGATCCGACCGCGCGTCCCCCACGGCCCCGAACGGTGGTTCCATGCGAACTCCGGCTAGTGACGCTGGACGACGAACTGGATTTCGGTCCTCGCCCAGGCCTTCCGGTCGCGCCAGGGATCGCCCCCGTAGACTTCGCGCGACGAGACGACGCGTCGGACCTTCTTCTCGCGACGCTGCCATTTCAGCCAGTCGTTGAGCGCGTGGTACACCACGCGAGGAGAGACGACGTCCGGGTCGAACACGACGCGGGCGACGTCCGCTCGCGGCAGGGTCCGGAGCCGGATCCCGTTTCCCGAACGAGCGGACCCCCGGACCTCGATGCCGACCTGCCACCTCCGCTCCCCCGGCTCCCGGAAGACCCACCGGCCCGTCCGCAATCGGTGTCCGTGGGCCCACACTTCCACGCGGCGGAACTGCGCCCGAATCTTCGTCTCGTTCCACGGACCCGTCCAGGAGACGGTCGCGAGCCGGATCGCCGGCGAGGTCCCGTAGGAGAAGTCGATCGTCATGGCCGCCGGAGCGCGGAAACCCTCTTCGGCCTTTAGCTTCCCCGTCAGGCTCGGGGGAACCGACCGCCCTCGCGCGAGGAGGCCCCGGCCGTGACCGGGGCCGACCCACGGGAGGACCGCCCGCCGTCGTTACGTCGCGCCGCGGGACGGCGCCATCGGGAGTCGAGACGCCGGGGTGGGGGCCGTGGGGTACTCGGTGACGAATCCCCCGTAGAAGGGCACGCGCGTGGTGATCACCTGCCGGAAGGCGGCCCGCAGGCCCGCGTCGTCGAGGCCCCGCGTGGGAACCAGGTCGTCGTTCCGGTTGAGGCATCCCTTGAGCTCGCCTTTGTGGGTCACGCGGATCCGGTGGCAGTTCGAGCAGAACTCCGGGTTGTAGACGGGGTCGACGACCTCCACCTCCGCGCCGTTCACGAGGTAGACTCGGCGATGGTGCATCTCGCGCACGAGGGTCCGAGAGGCGTGGTCTTCCAACCAACGCTTGACCTCCGCCATGTCGACCCGCCACTCGAGGTGCTGCACGAGCTCCGGCATGAACTGGATGAGCTGGAGCTTGAGACCGTCCCCGGCCCCGACGAATTCGATCATCTCGGGGATCTTCGCGAGCGTCGGACGGAAGACCACCATGTTGAGCTTGACCGGGGTGAGCCCCTGCTGGACCGCCGCCCGAATGCCGCGCAGGACCGGAGCGAGCGACCCGTGGCGGATGGAACGGAACTCGGCCGGGTCGACGGAGTCGACCGAGACGTTCACTCGCTTCAGGCCCGCGGCGCGGAGCGAGGCGGCCCGTCGCTCCAGCATCGAGCCGTTCGTCGTCAGCGAGACATCGGGGATCTGGCGCACCGTCCGCTCGACGATCTCCTCGAGGTCCGGGCGCACGAGCGGCTCCCCGCCCGTGAATTTCACCGAGCGGATGCCGAGCTCCCGGGCGACCGACACCAGGCGCTCGATCTCCGAGGGAGAGAGTTCCTCGTCGTGGGGGGCCCGCGGTCGGGCGACCGGCCCGAGCCCCTCGTCGTGGCAGTAGACGCACCCGAAGTTGCACCGCTTCGTGACGCTGACCCGCAGGTCCGAGACCGTGCGGCCGTACGCGTCCGACAGCATGGCCCGGACATGGGCGAGGCCCGCATATAGCAGGGCGCGGGGCGGGAGGGGGACCGAGACCTCCCCCGCCCGGTCCCGAGGGGGCGAGCTCCCCGTCGGGGAATGGGTTCGGACCCGCGGACCGCCCGCGGGGATCGGTCGGATCGGCGACCTACTCCTTCGAGGGGAGCTCCGGCGCTTCCTGCGACGGAACGGTCACCGTCTGCAGGGCGCCCCGGCGACGGAACTCGACCGGCACCTCGGAGCCGACGGGGAAGCGCGAGAGCGCCTCCAGCAACTCCCGTACGTCGCGCGTCGGGAACGGTCCGACCCGGACGAGGACGTCCCCGGCCTTGAGACCGGCCCGGTGCGACGGGGAGCGCGCGACGACCTCGGCGACGAGTAGCCCGGACCGGGGCTCGAGACTGTACTGGCGGGCGGTCTCGGGGCGGAGTTCCGCGACCATCACGCCGATCCAAGGCCGGACCACCCGGCCGTGGGTGCGCAGCTCGTCCGCGATCCGACGGACCGCGTGGATCGGGATCGCGAACCCGACCCCCTGGGCGAACGGCACCATCGCCGTGTTGATGCCGACGACCGCACCCGACAGGTCGACGAGCGGTCCCCCGCTGTTCCCCGGGTTGATCGCCGCGTCCGTCTGGACGAGCCCCTCGAAGATGAAGTCGGTACCGGGAAGCGGGCGTCCGAGAGCGCTCACCACTCCGAGCGAGGCCGTCGGCCCTCCCGGGAGCCCGAGCGCGTGCCCCACGGCCACGACCACCTGCCCGACGCGGAGCTCCTCGGACCGACCGAGCGTGGCCGCGGGCAGGTCGCTCGCGTCGACGCGAACGAGCGCGACGTCCGTCGCCTCGTCGCCCCCGACCACCTCACCGGGTAGAGAACGGCCGTCGGAGAGATGGACCTCGAGCCGGGCGGCTCCCTCGACCACGTGCTCGTTCGTGATCAGGTAGCCGCCCTTCTCGAGGACCAGGGCCGAAGCCTGGGCCGGACGGGCGAACGGCCGGAACCCGTGGCGATGGCCGAGCCGGAGCGAGTCGACGTTGGCCACGCTCGGACCGACCGACTCCACGACCCGGACGATCCGCTCCTCCAGGTCAATCAGCGGCACGGCCGTCTCCCTTCCGGGCGCCGGGGGCGCGCGGGCGAGGCAGGATCGGCTCCGGGCCGATGGGTGGGGTCGGGAACGGCTGCAGGGGCAGCGGCGCCGACATCGCTCACTCCTCGAGGAGCCGGTCGAGCCGGCCGTACAGCTCCTCGAGCTCCTTCTCCTTCTTGCGCCCGCCCTCCCAGCGGGCGTCGACGATCGCGACCAACACCTCCGCGACCTGGTCGAGCCAGGGCCCTTCCTTCTCCTCGAACCGCTT
>JASHVP010000014.1 GCA_030044475.1 Thermoplasmata archaeon
CCGAGCGCGGCGAGGTACGTCGCGATGGTCGCGAGCACGAACCGCTGGCTGGAGAGGTCGGCGATCGCGATCACCACGCCGGTGATGAGGACGCTCCCCACGGCGGCGTAGTACGACGTACGCCCGAGCGCGAGCTGACTCTCCTCGGCGGCGAGCCGCTCGTACTTGTCGTGGAGCCACTTCCGCTCCTCGGCGGAGAGAACGGCCGGGGACTGGCTCGGGTCGGGCGTCGTCGAGGGGAGGCTCACGGCGACCGGCACCGGGAACGGAGGGTAAAGCCATCGCCCGCCCTCGGGGAGCCCGGGGAAGTCGGATCGTCGGAACGGGCGGGTCCGCCGCGGACCCCGGCCAGTTCCCGGGGAGTCACAAATCGTATGAGCCGAGGTCGCTCGGGCGATTTGCCTTGCGCGGGCCCGTAGTATAGCTTGGACATCACGGAGGCCTCCGGAGCCTCAAACCCGGGTTCGAATCCCGGCGGGCCCGTCCCGGTCGCCGACGTCGCTGGCCCGGTGGATGACGCCCTGCCGACCCTCCGCGGGATACACGCGGTCTCGAGGGGAACGCCCGCCCGTGCCCGCCTCGACGCGGGTGGGCCCTCACCGAGTCGAGGTTGGATCAGCGGAGAGCTCTAGGCGTGAACTTCGGATCGAGGGCCTCCCCAGCCCGACGCGTTCGCGTTTGAGCCGTCACCCGCCGAGGTCCGCAAGCAACCCCGGGAGCTCGCTCAGGGACCGGATTTCCCGACAGGGGCCAGGGGCCGGTTGCCCGGTCCGATTCAGCCACACCGCTGACATACCCGCGCGCTGAGCGCCCAAAATATCCGCCTCCCACGAGTCGCCGATGTAGATCGCATCGGCCGGTGCCTGGCCAGCCCGACGAAGTGCGAAGCGAAAGACTCGGACATCGGGCTTCTGGACGCCCACCTCTTGCGTGAACGTCACGGTCCGGAAGAACTCCGTCCACCCCAGGTTCGATAGCAGGATCGGCAGGTAATCGACGTTCCCCGAGAGAAGGTGCATCGGTATCCCCAGCGCGCGAAGTCGCCGGAGCGTCTCCTCCGTTTCCGGGAACGGTTCGTGCCAACTCGGAGAGATTGCCGCCTCCCGAATGTTCCGAACCACTGCGTCAATCGGTCCGTCGAACCCAATTCTCCGAAGGGCCATCTCGTGCACCCGGTCGGCGAATGACGGTATTTGGCCGACCAAGCGCGGGGCCGAAGGCCAGAGCTCGTCCCAGCACTCCTCGTTGGCTCGGAGGTATGCCTCCTCGGGAATCTGGGTCCCCGCCCGCTCGGCCGCTTCCCGGAAGACCGGGAGGAGGTCGGCTCGGGACCGGCAGAGCGTGCCGCCGAAGTCGAGGAAGACCGATCGCGGGACCCCGTCCGCTCGCACGAAGGACAGATCCTCTTTCGGGCTGACTAGTCCCATATCAGCCGCAGCCCCGGCACCTTGGCGATGTCGCGGTCGTTCGACACCAACGGAACCCCCCGGGCAAGGGCGTCGGATGCGATCAGGCGGTCGTGAAGCTCCGGTACGTCGAGGTCGAGGAAGATCGACCATCCCGTCGGGGGCAGTGCGGAGAGCTGGATGTACCCGGCTGCGCGGACCTGGTCGATCACTTCCTCTACGGCCGCACGAGGATGCGCAAGGCCCAACCGGCCGCGGAGCGCGAGGTAGGCGAACTCGCCGAGCGCGATCTCGGGGAGGTACAGCGTTCCTCGCCCGTTCTCGGCGGTTCGAAAGGTCGACTCGGCGGCCTTGGGAAGCGAGTCGTCAAGATGGCGCACCAGCGCGACGGTGTCGATGACCGCGTCCGTCAGAGGCGCCACTCCCGCCGCAGGGCCCGGACCGACGCCTCGAGCCCCGCCGTGTCGATGCGCCCCCGAAGGAGGCCCCGCAGGCTCTTCCGGCCGTGGCGGATCAGGACCCCGTCGCGCGTCTCCAGAACGAGCACGGTTTCGCCTTCCCGCAGGTTGTGCTTCTCTCGGAGGGACTTCGGGAGAGTGATCTGCCCTTTGGAGCTGACCGTCGCGGTCGTCGCCACGACCGAAGCAGCGCTCGATGCGTAAATATGCTTTACTAAAAGTAACGCAACACCCAGCTCATAGGGCGCCCGTGATAGCACGGTGATTGTGACCCGCGGTTCGAGGCATCCGGCGCCGACCCTTGAAGGAAGGGCCCCAACGCCCTCCGGGGATGTGCCTCGGCCGCTCGGCCCCGTATCGACAACCCGGGTTCGAATCCCGGCGGGCCCGTAGCACTTTCCTTATAGAACCCGCCCATCTAAGATCGCGACGGCACTCTTCGGCATCGGATGAGTCCGAATGCCGGCGAGCCGGTACGTACGGCGACCGGGTAATCTCCGGAGGCTCGCAGAGCGGCACCGTACGGCCTTCCCACAAAGGCTATCCGCAATTGTGGGACTATTGCCAGCGATGGCTCTAGCGGATCGACCCACTACGATCACCATCCGTTCCAGCACGCGCGAACTTCTGGAGAGCATGAAGCGCCCCGGAGAGACCTACGACGATTTACTTCAGGAGCTGACCGAGGAGTACTATCCACCCCGGCTCTTGGCGGAACTCAAGAAGCGAGTCGCCGACGTCCGA
>JASHVP010000156.1 GCA_030044475.1 Thermoplasmata archaeon
AGGAACGACTGCGCGATCCGCGGCCCCCCGCCCAGGGCGATGCCTCCGCCGGGGGCCGACTTCAGACGCGCAACCTCCTCGGTCGGGGTCCCCCGGGCGAAGTAGGTGTTCTCCCAGAGCGATTCCTTCAGGGTCTTCGAAAAGACCACCTTCTGACACCGGTCGGCGAATCGAGAGTAGCTCCGCTGCCACTCGGACGCCTTGGCGTTGTCCTTCTGCTTGGGCCAGTGGGCCGCCCACTTCCGATACGCGTTGCCGCCGAGGATGATGGTGTCGATGGACGCCATTCGGGGTTCCCACATCGGATCGTCGGCGGCGTCGGTGTACGGGGGCTCCGCGTACGCCGGGAACTGGGCCTGACCATCGATCGTCATGAACATGAACATCTGGATCTTCCGCATCGTACCACCGTCGGCTCCGACAATCGGTCGAGAATAAGTAGGGAACCGCGCGCATGAGCGATCCGTTCCCGATCGGGGGCGGGCGCTCGTGGGTCCCCCTCGGGAGATTCCACGGGCGGGCCGTCCGATCCCGTCCCAACTGGGCGAGCGGCACATCGATGATATAGTTGGGATGTATGTAGTGACTGTAGACGTATGGCATCCAAGACCGTGGCGCTCGACGCGGACGCGTACGAGCTGTTGAAGCGACAGAAGCGGTCCGAGGAGAGCTTCAGCGACACCGTCAAGCGGCTGGCCAAGCCACGCCGACCGATCTCGGACTTCGCTGGCATGTGGAGCGACCTCTCGGATAAGGAACGCCGAGAACTCGACCGGGTCTATTCGGGCATCCGCGACGCGGATCGGCGCAGGTCCGAGAGGATCCGACGGCTGTGGGGCGAGAAATGAAGTGTCTCGACTCCACGTTCTGCATCGACCTGGCGAACGGCGTTCCGGAAGCCCGCGCACGAGCGGAGCAGCTCGTTTCCGCCGGAGAGAGGCTGGCCATCGCGGCGCCAGCCCTGACCGAATTCCTCGTGGGTGCTTTCCACAAGGGCGGACAGCGGCTATCCCAGGCGCTCGAGCTCGTAGCCCAACTCGAGATCCTGGACGTCTCCGAGCCCATCGCAATCGACGCCGCCCGGATCGGAGCCGAGTGCGCCCGTCGCGGCGAACCGGTGGGCACGATCGACCTGCTCATCGCGGCCACGGCCAAGCATCATCACGCTCACCTGCTCACACGAGACCGAGACTTCTCGGTCGTCCCCAACCTGACCCTAGAAACCTACTGATCGCTCCACGGGGTCGCCGGAATCAATCCGGTAGAATGACGCACCCGAGATCGATAGTCCGCCGGGGTACAACTGCTGTTGCAGCTCCACGAACGATCGTCGTTCGGGGCGGTCGATCTCGTCGGGAGGGAGATCAGGGTCCGAGGACCCAGGTCCCGGAGGACCCGAGGAAGAGCACCACTTCGTTCAGGGATCCGTCGTAGGTCATCAGAGTCGGCCCACTGACGAACGGCGGAGAGTCGGTTACGCTCGCGGTCAGATTGCTCCAATCCGTACCTCCGAACGACCAGGTATCCGTCAAGTTCTGCCACACTCCGGTCGTTACCTTGGTGTAGCCGCCGAGCAGCACGACCTTGCCGAGGGCCGTGTCGTACACGAGCCCCATTCCGGCCCGATTCGACGGGGCGTGCGACGGGTACACTCGTTGCCAGACCCCGGCATGGAACGTCCACGTCGATTGCGCGACGTAGCCGGACGCGTACCCGTCCACGTAGACCACCTCCCCCGCCGCGGGGTCGTACGTCATCGCTCCGTTCAGGTCGACCGACGGACCGGTGCCGTTGGTGAGGTTGGACCACGCGTCGTTCTGGAACGCCCAGGTCTCGTGCGAGTCGGCGCCGTCCACGCAGCACCCGCCGGTGAGGAGCACGTAGCCGTCGGACGCGTCGTAGGCCATCGCGAAGCCGTAGAGCGGCGGGGGCGCTTCGGGCGTCGCGATCGGGGTCCAGGCGTCGTTCGCGAACGTCCAGGTGTCGTTGTAGACCCCGCACGACGAGGAGCCCCCGAAGAGGACCAGGGCGCCGATCGCCGAGTCGTAGACGAGGCCGCCGTCCGTCCGCGCGGGGGAGGGACCGGGACCGATATCGGGGGTCAGGTTCAACCAGGAACCATCGGAGAAGATCCACGTCTCCGAACCCGCGCACCCGCCGGGCGAGGTGAGCAGCACCAGCTCCTGCATCGGAGGGTAGTAGGCGATCATGCCGGAGGCGGTCGGAGGGGCGGACCCCGCCGACGGCAGCAGCGACCAGGCCAGGCCCGGGGGAGTCCCCGACGAGTGCGAGCGAGGGAGGAACGGGTTCGTGAGCGTGTGCCCGGGGAATCCCTCTTCGACCGCGACGAGGAGGACGAGGGCGACGCAGAAGGCGCCCACAGCTACAAGGGGGAGGCGCTTGTCCACGCCCGGGGACGCTCGGCTGACGTATATGTACGTATAGGGCACGGCGGGCCGGCGGTCACCGGCTCTGTCCGATCGCCCCCGTCCCGGTCCGGCTGGCGAGCAGCGCCTCCGTCCGGCTCTCGATCTCCCGCTCGATGCCGTACGGGTCGGGGACGGCGAGCCACTCCTCGAGGCCGACCGTGTCGCTAGGCAGACGCTGCCTCGGGTGGGGACGCCGGGCCGTCGTCGAGCCCCCGGGGACCGGTGTCTGCAGGGAGTTGATCTGGACCCACCCGAAGCCGAAGACCTTCATTCGGAAGGTCTGGTCCACGTCGACGTCCCGCACCTGGAGGAGGGGGATCTCCCGGAACTCCGTCGACCAGAGGCCGTGCTGATGGATCAGCCGGTACGACGTGATGGCGTAGACGTCGCGTCGCCAGTGGACCCACCGAAGGAGGAGACGAATTCCCCGGTCGACGCACCAGGCGAGCGCGACAATCGCCAGGACGTCGAGGAGGTACGGGACTCGACCCGCGGTCCGCTGCAGCGCCGACGTGGCGCCCCCGAGGGGGGGCAGCCGACGCCAGAGCCACGCCCCCACCGGGACGGCGTTCCAGATCGCCGATCCGGTCCAATAGAGGAGTCCGAACGAGATGAGGAAAACCACGGTCGCTCGGGGGAACCAGACCCATCGGGACTCGCGTGTGGCGCGCCAAACGACCTCCTGCGAGCCGAGGACCGACCGACGAACCAGTCGAGCTCCCCGCCCCCCGGTGGCGCGAGCCGTCACGCGGGCCGCACTTCGCTCCCGATTAAAGGCCCTGCGGAACGAGGGCCGCCCTCGCCGCGCGACTGCCGGCGCCCCGCCCGCGCCGGGAGCCGAACCTACAGCTTGAAACTCTGCCGCCGGTTCCGTGCGGCATGGTGCGCCTCGCCCCGATGGAGGAGACGGAGTACCGACCGTACATCGAGCGGCTGATCCGGACCTACGCGGCGGACCACGTCCGCGCCGGCCGCTGGACGCCGGCTGAGGGCGAGGGTGAGGCCCGCAAGGAGGTGGAACGCCTCCTGCCCCAGGGCCTCGCGACTCCGAACCAGTTCCTCTTCTCAATCCTCGCCGGGGAACCGGAGTCGGTGGTCGGGCGGGCCTGGCTGGCCGTCGAGCCCCGCGGCGGCTTCGTGTACGACCTCGAGGTCGACCCGCCCCACCGGCGACGCGGGTACGCGGAGGCCGCGATGCGCGCGCTCGAGCCGATCGCCCGAGCGCGCGGGGCCGACCGGCTCGGGCTGCACGTCTTCGGCGACAATGTCGGGGCGCGGGGGCTATACCGGAAGCTGGGGTATTCGGAGACGCACGTGATCATGTCGAAACCGCTTCCCGAGTAGGGGATGCGACCGGAACCGGCCGCGGGCGTGCCACCGGACGCGTCGACCGGGGGCGGACGCTGCCGTCGCTGCGGAGGCCCCCTGACCGGCCCGATCAGCGGAGATCTCCACTGCTACCTCCTGTGTCCCGCGTGCGGCCAGCGGTATCCCCTCGACGACCCGACGTCGGAAGCGCCGCGGTGAGGGCGCGGCCCCCCGCCGCTCCCGGAGCGCCGCTGACCGGGGACCGAAGGGGGCCGGCGACGGAGACAGACTTATGAGGGCGGACCTGCCCCAGTTCGCTGGGCGCGGAGCTCCGCTGCCCGGAGGGCAGCCGTGAGCGCGATCCCGGACCGTCGGAGAGCACCGCCGGCCGAGGAAGCCCCCGGCCCGAAGGAGATCCGGGAGTCGCCGCTCGAGGTCCGACCTCCGACCCCGGACGCCCTGTGCATCGAAACCCCGCTCGCGTCGCTCGACCCGCCGACGACGCCGACCGACCACTTCTTCGTCCGGAACCATTTCGCCACCCCGCACGTCGACGTCGAGGCGTGGCGGATCCGCGTCGAGGGCGCGGTCGATCGCCCGTTCGAGCTCACCTACGACGAACTGGCGGCCCTTCCCCGCCACGAGGTGGAGGCCGTCCTCGAGTGCGCGGGCAACAGCCGTTCGTCCGTGCGGCCGCGGCCCGAGGGCGTCCTCTGGCGCAACGGGGCCGTCGGAACGGCGGTCTGGCGAGGGGTTCCGCTGGCCGCCCTCCTCCAGCGGGCCGGAGTTCGACCCGGCGCGGTCGAGGTCCTTCTGGAAGGCGCCGATCGCGGGCAGGAGCCAGGGGTGAAGGACGAGATCTCGTTCCAGATGAGCATCACCCTCTCCAAGGCGCTCGACGACGACACCCTCGTCGCGCTCGAGATGAACGGCGCCCCGCTCTCCCGTCGGCACGGGTTCCCGGCGCGGGTCGTGGTCCCGGACTGGTACGGCATGGCGTCGGTCAAGTGGGTGACCCGGGTCGTCGTCCTGCCGGAGGCGTTCCAGGGCCACTTCCGGACCCGGGCCTACGCCTACATCGCGGAGGGAGATTCCGCCGAATCCGAGAAGCGTCCGGTCACGACCGTCCGCGTCAAGTCGCTGATCACCTGGCCGAAGGACGGCGCGGTGCTCCCGCCGGGCCCGCTGCGGCTCCGCGGCGTGGCGTGGTCTGGCCACGGCCGGATCGTTCGCGTCGACGTGAACCTCGGAGGGCTCGGGGGTCCCCGCGAGGAGGAGACCTGGCATCCGGCGGTCTTGCTCCCGGCCGAGTCGCCCCATTCGTGGACGCACTGGGAGTTCGAGGGCCACGCCGCGCGTCCGGGGTTCTACGTGATCCGGGCCCGGGCGACCGACGAGCAGGGCCACACCCAGCCCGTGCAGGCGACCTGGAACTTCCGCGGCCTGGGGAACAACTCGATCCACGCCGTGCCGGTCGAGGTGCGACGCCCCGCGGCGGGCTCCTGAGGCCGCCCTACCCGGATCCGGCTCCGCGGCGTACCGGCGCGTCGTCCGGCACGAACCGCATCGAGATCGAGTTGACGCAGTGACGGGTGTTCTTGGGCGTGAACCGCTCCCCCTCGAAGACGTGCCCCAGGTGCGCCCCACATCGGGCGCACTGGATCTCGACACGCTCTCCGTCCGCGTCGGGGAGTCGCTGGACGGCGCCCGGGATCTCGTCGTC
Organism: Thermoplasmata archaeon; assembly: GCA_030044475.1. Classification (GTDB taxonomy): domain Archaea; phylum Thermoplasmatota; class Thermoplasmata; order Lutacidiplasmatales; family UBA184; genus Lutacidiplasma. The sequence continues at coordinate 5,461 of JASHVP010000156.1, forward strand.
GAAGCTCGGCCATCCGCAGCCGGCGTCGAACTTCGCTTCGGAGCGGTAGAGCGGCAGGCCGCACCGCTTGCAGAGGTAGACCCCCGCGCGCCGCTCGTGCTCGTACTCGCCGGAGAACGGAGGTTCCGTGCCCTTGTGCACGATGACGCGCTCCTCGGCGCGCGAGAGAGGCCGGTAGTTCGGGACTGCGGCGTCCGCCATCGCCCGACGTAGGGGCGGCCGGGTATATCGGGTTCCCGGGCGCTCGCTCGGACCGATCCCGTCCGGCCCGGGTCGCGCGGACGGACGTCAGCGCCCGGCGTTCGTCGCCCAGAGGCGGCGGGCGGCCAGCCAGAGGAGGGCCTCGTCGGGCCCGTGGGCGATCCGCCCACTCCGGACGTCCCGCCATCGTTGCTCGTGGGGGAGCGCGGCGGAGTACCCGCGCCCTCCGTGGAACTGGATCGCATGGTCGAGCGCCGTGAGGGCCGCCTCAACGGCGGTCCGCTTCGCCAGGGCGGCGACCGCATCGGCGTCGGCCCCTGCGGCGATCCGCCCCACGGCGCCGACCGTCAAGCGCCACGCGGCCTCGAGCCGCGCGGCGTCGTCGACGAGGGGGAACGCGACCGCTTCCTGCTCGGAGAGCGTGCGGCCGAACGCGGTGCGCGCGCCGACATAGTCGACCGTTTCCTCCCACGACGCCCGCGCGACGCCCAGATAGATGGCCGCGAGGAACGCGCGTTCTCGCGTCAGCTCGCGTCGAACGTAGCGGAATCCCGCACCTTCCTCGCCGAGGCGAAGTTCGGCCGGGATCGGGGTCCGGTCGTACTCGACCGACCCCCGGCGTTGCCAGCGTTCTCCGAGGTCGCCCTCTCCGGGGAGCTTCCGGATCCCGGGCAGGTCCTGGGGCACCAGGAACGCCGTGATCCCTCCCGCGCCGTCGGCACCGGGCACGCGCGCGTAGACCACCGCCGCGTCGGCGTCGAGCGCACCGGCGACCTCGGTCTTCGTCCCCGACAGCAGATACCGATCGCCCTCCCGCGTCGCCGTCGCGGCCAGCGACCGCGCGTCGGAACCCGCCCCCGGTTCGGTGACCTGGTTCCCGACGAGCCGCTCTCCGTGGACCAGCGGAACGAGCCACGTGCGGACGACCTCCGCCGACCCGTAGTCGGCGAGGACCGAGCTGAACTCCGGTTGGAGCGCGAGCTTCGCGAACACGCTGCCCGTGCGGCGGGCCAGGTGGAACAGGAGGACCGCGACCCGGTCGAGGGGGAGTCCCCGCCCGCCGAGCACCGGCGACAGCGAGAGGCCCAACCACCCCGCCCGGCCCATCTCCCGGAATTCCCGCGCGGGGAACTGGGGAGTGCGGTCCAGCTCCCTCCACCGTCGGGCCAGTCCGTGTCGATCGATGAACGACTGCAACTCCGGGACGAGCGGGTCGTCGGGGGCGGCGTACAACTCCGTCATGCGGGGCCCGGCTCCGACCTCCGGGCGAGACCGGGCCCGGGAGGCCCGTGCGGCGGGTCCTCCCCGAGGACCCCGTCGCTCCGAAGTTGCGCCAGTCGGTCCTCGGTGTAACCGAGGAATCCGCCGAGGACCTCCCGGTTGTCCTGACCGAGCCACGGCGCGCCTCGCCACACGCCGCCCGGAGTGGCCGAGAACCGGGGGGCGACCCCCGCTCCCCTGACCGGGCCCGCGATCGGGTCGAACCACTCCAGGAACATCCCCCGGGCCTCGTAGTGAGGGTCCCGGGCGAGGTCTCCGA
>JASHVP010000157.1 GCA_030044475.1 Thermoplasmata archaeon
GCCCCCGTCGAGGACATCGACGCCCTCATGCTCCAGCTCGAGCGGGTCGCCGAAGAGGTGCTGGCCCGGAGCAAGCCGCCGCCGCTGGAGGAGACCGACGACGCCGGGGCCTCCTCCGAGACGACGGGCGGGGACTCCGCGCCGAAGTGAGCGGGCTCGGGTCCGCGGGTCCACCAAACCGATTTAGTCCCGCGGCCGTCCCGGGGGGGCCCGCATGTTCGGACGGTTCTCCGCACCGGCCTCCGCTCCCGACCTGACCGGGAGTCGCACGATCCTGACCCCGGCGGCGGCGCGGAGGTCGGCCTCCCAACGGCCGTACTCGCATGTCCACCTCGAGGTCGACCTCCGGCACGAGTCGTGGGAACCGACGCGGCTGCCATGGCTCGGCCGACTGGAGGGGCTGCTGCGGGAGCGCGAGGTCGTGGAGAGCGCGGACCTGCTGCGGCTCACCGCCGCCGCGCTCCACGCGGCCACCTCCCTCGGCTTCTCGCGGGTCGACCACTGGGAGGTCGAGCCGGGCGGCTGGCTCCCGCTCCCCGAGCCGACCCATCGGGGCTCGATCGAGCCGACCGGCCACCTGCTCCGGGCGCTGGCGGACGACCGCTGGCGCGAGGTCGGCTCCGCCCGGAGCTTCGCGCTACGGCTGTCGGGCACCGGACCGAACCGGCTCGACCTCGTCCTTCGGAGGGTGCACCGGGAGCGGCGTCATGCCCTGTCGGTCGACCTCCGCGGGCGAGCCACGAAGCCGGACCTGCATCGCTTGGCGGCCGCCCTTCGGGAACGCCTCCCGGTCCTCCGGATCCAGGTGACCGAGTTCGCCCATGCCGACGCGCGCGCCTCCCGCCGGCGCGGCTCCCCGGCCTCGCGATGATCGCGGTCGCCGCTCCGGCCCTCGTCGTCGCCTTCGTCGTGACCCTCCTCGAGATGACCGAGGTCGTGGCGCTCGTCTTCGCGCTCGGGGCCGACCACGCGTCGATCCGACCGGGAGCCTACGGCGCCGTCGCGGGGACCACGACGGTCGCCCTGATCGCCCTCGGAGCCGGCGCCGCCCTGCTGGCCTTTCCGACGCGGTACCTGCTGTGGGGCGCGGCCGTGACCCTGGCCGCGTTCGGGGGGTTCCTCTTCCGAAGCACCCTGCGGACGTATCGGAGGGCTCGGGCGGGTCCGGTGCCTCCCCGCGGCCCCGCGGCCCACGCCGTTCAGTTCGCCGGAGGATTCACGGTCGGGGCGGTCGAGGCGACCGAGGCGGTCGTGGTGCTGCTCGCCCTGACCGCCGGAGGGCAGGGTCTCTCGGCGATCCTCGGGGCGGTCGCGGGGGGAGCGGTCCTGGTGGTCGCGGCCTTCGCCGTCCACGACCGGATCCGGCGCGTCAAGGTCCCGTGGTTGAAGCTCGGAGCGACCTCGATGGTGGTCACGTTCGCCGTCTTCTGGGCCGGCGAGGCGGCGGGGTTCGCCTGGCCCGGCGGCGACCTCTTCCTGATCCCGATCTTCGCGCTCGCCCTGGTCGTGGTTCGAGGGGCGATCGAGGTGGGCCTCCGGTCGGGCGGGACGGTCCCCCCCCCCGGGTAGCCGAGGCCCGGAGGCCCACGCCCCGGGCGGCCCCGGGCAGCACCATCGTTCCCTCGGCGGGATCCCCGATCTCGATCCCCCGACCCTCGAGGTACCGACGGGCTGTAACGGCGAGCGTGACCGCGTCCAGCTCGTCGTGCGTCAGGGCCCGGCGGTCGAGGTCCCCGCGGAGCCCCAGCCCGCGGAGGCGGCGTTGCAGCTGGGCGATGCCTGCTCCCTTCCGGGGGATCCGAAGCAGGTCTTGCGAGGCGCCCGGATACCCCTCCCGGACGTCGAACCCCGTCGCCCGCAACCGGTCGGCGAGACCGATCCCTCGGACCGTCAGGACCCGCATCGGCCCGAGCGTGAGCGGGAAGAACCGGATCCGTCGGCGGAGGAGTTCGCGGTCGCACTCGCGGAGGTGGGGACCGGTCCGATCCTCGATCGTGCTCCGTCCGCGCGGCAGCGAGAGCGGGGCGTCGATCAAGACCAGCGCCGGACCGGCGGCGACGGTCGCCGCGCAAATCTCGTCGTCCCCGTGGAGGACCCGGACCTCGACGGCGGCTCCCTCCAGCCGGCAGAACCCGGTCGGACGGTGGGCGACCCCCGCGAGGTCGATCCCCACGACCGAGCTCGACGACGGTGAGCGCATTCGGCCCATTGCCGCAGGGCCCCTCTCGCAGGAAGCCGGTTCCCGAATAAGAAGGAAGGAAGGGGTTCGCTCGGCGCCCGACCGGACCGCTCAGACCGGAAGGATCTTGCGGCCGTAGTTCCAGTTCGTCAGGTCCGCGGTCGCCACGTACCAGGCCATCAGACCGGTCAGGATGATCTCAATGCCCACGCCCCAGTTGGCCGCGCTGGCCGCGTGGAACGTGTTCCCGCCCGAAGCCAGGCTCCAGAACTTCGCGACCAGGAGCAGGTACGCGATGAACAGCAGCACGAAGACGCCCGTGATCCCCCACCCATGCTTCGGGGCGTTGATCATGAACGTAAACGTGAACATCCCCCAGATCGCGGCGAACCCGGCGACCCCATAGAGGAACGCCGGTGGGGCCACGGCCAAGTAGCCATAGCCCAGCGTCGAGAGCATCATGGTAAAGGCCAACCAGAACGACCCATACCCGATGAACGCCGACCCGGCGAACATGTTCCCTTTGCGCAGGGCAATCACTCCCGCGACGAACTGTGCCGCCCCACCGAAGGCCAACGCCATCGGAAAGACCACCCAGTTCCCGGACCCCGCTCCCCCAAACCCGTTGCTATAGGGTGAAGGCAGGTTGGTGAGTCCCGCAATCATCGTCGTGGTCCCGAATCCCATGAGACCGACGACCGCGGGGCTCGCCCACCACTCTGGCTTCTCCTCGACTTTCGGAGGAGCCTCCTCCATCCCAGCCGCCGTTTCCATCGTCGCCGACGCTGGCATGTTATGGCACGGCACGTGCTTCAGGTAGAAAAACCCTGCTTTCGACGGCTTTTGTACGGTACAGTCGGGGACCCACGTTCCCTGACGTAAAACCGCCCTCCGGAGAGCCAGCGTTATGGGCTTCGGTCCTTCCGAGGCGTGATGGAGGATCGCGCCGACCTGGCCCGGGTCGTCTTCGGGCAGACCCGCGTGGTGCTGACCCGCGACCTGTCGGTCATGAACCCGAACCTGGTCGTCGGGGCCCAGGGTCTGGTCGTGGGAAAACTCGCGAACTACACGCTCAAGGTCGCCTTCCCGAAAGTGACCGTCGGGGTCAGCTGGCGCGACTGCGACATCGTCCCCGGGAAGACCGGGATGCCCACGGAGGCCGAACAGCCGAAGGTCATCCCCACGCCGCGCCATATGGGCGAGGAGTAGCCTCGCGCCGGACGTTCTACCGCACGGGAAGCAACGACCGGACGATCCGCCCCACCTGCTCCAGCCGTTCCGCCCGGTGCTCGGCCGTCGGACGGTCCTGGCCCTTCGCGAGGAAGAGCTCCCGGTACCGCTCCCCATACTCGTGGAGGCCCGTGAACAGGATCTCGGCGCGGTATCCCGCCCTTCGGGCCCCTTCGATGTCCGACCACCCGTCGCCCACATGGACGGACTCGGACGGAGCCGTCCCGACCCGGTCGAGCGCGAGACGGAAGATCTCGGGCGCCGGCTTCGTCCAGGGATGCTCATCGCTGAAGACGACGGTCTCGACGCGCGGGAGGACGCCGAGCGATCGGAGTGCCGGTCGGAGGTACGCGCCCGGCTCGCCCACGGTGTTGGAGACGATGGCCAGCCGGTACCCCTCCGCCCGGAGACTGTCCAGGAATTCGAGCACCCCCGGGGCCGGCAGGAACCGGACTCTCCCGACGACCGATTCCAGCCCCCGGATGTACTCGTCCGGATCGGCGAGACGGCCGACCGCCGCGGCCGCCCGTTCGAGTTGCTGCCGTGGGGTGACCGTGCGCCCGAGGGTCGACTGATCGACGGCCTCCTGATAGGCCTGCTCGAACGCCCGGCGGAGCTCCGGGCGAGATCGGGGAGGATGTCCCGGAGCGGTGGGCGCCCGGTCCAGGATCTCGGTGCCGAGGTCGATCTGGTGGCGCATGTACCCCTCCTCCTCCTCGGGAGGGAGGTAGACCAGCGTGTGCCAGAGGTCGAGGGTCACCGCGGGCATGTCCGGCGGGCGGACCGAGAGGGGGAGCCTACTAAACGGGCCGGGCGGACCCGCCGAGAACGACAAGAACCCGGCGAATTTCTCGGTCGCATGCGCCCCGGAGGCCCCCGGCTCCTCGTCGCCGCCCGGGCGAGGGACGACCTCCGATCGACCGTCGGCGCCCGACTCCCGAAGGTCGGCTGGGCGTTCCGCTCCGAACTCGCCTCGGCGGAGTGGGGGTCGGTCGAGGCGATGCTCGTGGGCTCGGCCCGTCGGGAGCTGGCGGAGGTCGACTTCGCCACGATGCCCCGGTTGCGGTTCGTGCAGCAGCTCTACACCGGCGTGGACGGGTTTCCGTTCGAACGACTCCCGGCCTCGGTCCGGGTCGCCGGGAACGTGGGGGGGTACGCCCCGTTCGTCGCCGAACACGCCGTCGCTCTCGCGATGGCGGCCGCCCGGGACCTCCCGCGCTCGTTCTCGATGGTCCGGGAGGGGAAACTGCGGCCCGCGCCGGTCCACCGGCTGATCCACGGCCGGGTCGCCGCGGTGCTCGGGTACGGCGAGATCGGGCGGGGGATCGCCCAACGGATGACCGGACTCGGGGCCGAGATCGTGGGCGTGAACCGTTCGGGACGCATGGCGCCGGGCGTCGCGCGCATGTACCCGGCCGACCGGCTGCGAGAGGCGCTCGCCGGCGCGGAGTTCGTCTTTGAAGCGCGGCCCCTCACTCGGACGACGGCGCGGTCGATCGCGCGGGCCGAGCTCGAGGCGATGTCGCCGACCGGGGTCTTCGTGAACGTCGGGCGGGCGGGCACCGTGGACGAGGCGGAGCTGTTCGCGCACCTCCAGTCTCACCCGGAGTTCCGGGCCGCCCTCGACGTCTGGTGGGGGGAACGGTTCGACGACGCTCGCCTCGAAGAGCCGTTCCCTTTCGCCGCGCTCCCGAACCTCCTCGGCTCGCCGCATTGTGCCGCCGCCGGCCCCGGCGTGGAGTCGTACGCGCTCGACCGGGCGCTCGACAATCTCGTCCGGTTCTTCTCCGGGGAGGAGCCCCGCTTCGTGGTCGACCGGACCGAGTACGAGCCGTCGGTTCCCGCCGCCCGGGACCCCGGTCGTCCGGACGGGACCACTTCGACTCCCGGCCCGGCCCCGAATCCGTAAGTCGCCGGGTCGCCGGGCGGCGCCCTTCCCCCGCCGGCGCTACCGAATCCGCTCGAGCGCGAACGATCCGATCGTCAGCGTCCGGTTCGTCGTGCGGCACTCGATCCAGTCGTGGGTCTCGACCTCCCCCAGCCCTCGGACGGAGAGGAAGGTCCGGTCCCGGTCCTGTCGGAACACGATCGCCCCGTCCATGCGGCCGAGGAGCGACTCGACCTGGGCGTCGCCGAGCGCGCCGCCCTCGAGGGTGTACATCGCGAGGGCGTCCCGCGGCTTCAGGATCCCGACGACGTTCTGGAGGAAGGCGAACCCCGCCCGGTCGTCACCGTGCCCGAGCACCGCCGAGAGCCCCAGGAACGCGACCCGGAACGGTACGGACTTCGGGGCCTCGTACCCCTTCGCCACCTGAGCGAGATGCGAGAGGATCCCCGCGCGGTCGTCCGACCCCTTGACCCGCCGGTGCGTCGCGTCCGATGGGCCGTTCGACCCCGACGCATCGATCCAGACGACCAGGCCCATCTGCTCGTACTCCCGGAACTGCGGGACGACGACCCCGAGACTCTGCGCGACCTCGGCCGGAGACCGGGTCGCGGTCACGAGGACGGCCGGCTCGCCCCGCTTCAGACCCTCGGCGACGAACGAGAACACCACGACCTCCTTGCCGACGAAGGCGTCTCCGACGACCGCGACGTGGGCCCGCGCCGGGAGACCGCCCAGGAGCAGGTCGTCGAGTCGGGGGGTTCCGGTCGGAAGACGGTCGGGGAATCTCCGCCCCGGCGGGGGCGTGAGGAGGTCCTCGGGAGGCGCCGGAGCCGCCGAAGGCGAGCTGCCGGGTCGCCCCCGGGCCGCGGCCCGGGAGGGCGGGGGCGCGTCCAGGTGGTCGACCATCGCGACGGCGGCGAGGCCGGCCATCGAGACGTCCCCCGCCCGGAGCCGTTCCTGCCGCCGGAGGCCGAGCTCGGCCTCCGACGACTCGACCGAGCGTTCGCGGGCCCGGAGGGTCTGCTCGCGTCGGGTGAGATCGTCCGACGCCGACTTGAGCCGACGCTCCCGATCGGTGGATTTGAGCTCGAGGTCGCGCAGGGTCTTGAGCGAACGGTCGAGGTTGGTCGCCTGGGCCGCGAGGTCCGCCTCCCGACGGCTGAGGTCGCTCGAGCGCCCCTCGTACTCCTTGGCCGCCGTGTCGTAGCGCGTGCGTCGGTCCGCCACGGTCTTCTGCTGGTCGGCGAGCGCGGCTTCCCCCTGACGGAGGGTCGCCTCCCGCCGGGCGAGCGTCGCCTCGCGGTCGCGGACCTGCGCCAGGGCGTCGTCGGCCGCCTTCGCTCGGTCGGCGACTTCCCGCGACTTCGAGCCCAGGCTCGCGTTCTGCTCGTCCAGCACGGCCTTGAGCTGGCGCAATTTCGTCTCGCGCTCGGCGAGCGCCGTGGCCGCCGCCGGGGCGGACCCCGCGATCGCCCGGTTCTCGCGCGCCGCCACCTCCCCTTCGCGCTTGAGGACCTCGGCGAGCTTCGCGTCGATCTCCTTGCGGCGGGTCTCGAGCCGCGCCTCCCCGTCGGGGACCGCCTGCGCCCGGCGGTCGAGCTCCTGGGACCGCTGGGTGAGCTCCACGTCCCGCGCGGTCTGCGCGCCCTCCTGGTCGACGAGCCGCTTCTCCCGGTCGGAGAGGATCGGCATCTGGCGCTCGACCTCCTCCTCGCGGAGCGCGATCGCCTTCTCGCGATCGTCGGCCTGACGGACCCGGCCGTCGAACTCCGCCCGCCGGCCCGCCCACTCCCGCTCCTTGGCGAGGAGGGCGTCCGACCGCCCGCGATAGTCCGCCTCGAGGTCCTCGACCTGCTGCCGGGCCTCCTTGAGGGCGTCCGTCTGGCGCCGGATCGACTCCTCCGCATTCTCGGCGTCGGCCTCCCGCTTCACGAGCGTCGCTTCGCGGAACTGGAGCGCCTCTTCCTTCTGCGAGAGGTCGTCGGAGAGACGGAACATCTTGCTCTGGCCCGAGGTGATGAGTTCGCGCTCGTGCGCGCGGGTGCCCGAGGTGAGGAGGTGGAGGAGCGAGCCCGACGTCTGGTAGAAGAAGGCGGAGAGGAGGAGGCCGACCCCGAGGGCCGCCGAGTCCCCCGCGGTCCCTCGCGGGTGGACGAAGAGGAAGCCGGTCGTGGCGATCGGAAGGACGGCGGAGACCGCGCTCGCCCACTGGCGCGCCGACCATCCGGTCCACGTCAGCACGATGCCGATGAGGGCGAGGCTGATCCCGGTCAGCGCGACCGGATACAGGAGAGGATAGACCGCGAGCGTGGCGAACGGGGCGACCCCGGCGATGCGCAGCAAGTACACGACGAGGGTGAGCGCGTTCACGCCGAGGGCGCCGACCGTGGTCGAGAAATGGGCCTCCCACGGCCAGAGCTGGAACGCCTCCCACTTCGAGGCGAGCCCGATCGAGGCGATCGCGACCCCCGCGAGGATGGGGAGGAACAGGTAGAACGATTCGCCGAGCGCGACGAATCCCGTCGTGCCGGAGGCGAGTTTCGGCAGGTCGGGGAAGAAGAACAGGAGCAGGACGGCGTCGAGCGCCAACACGGCGGAGACACCGATGGTATAGAGGTGGGCCGAGCGACCGATGCGGAGCTGGAGGAGCGCGTCTTCCTTCGCGAGTTCGAGGTCCTCCGGACCCGGCACCGTCACGGTCCGCGTCGCCGAGACCGGGGTACGCGCCGGCTTCGAAGTCGGCATGGCCGCCCTCGACACGGAACTGGGTCGGGCCGCTTACTTAATCGTACGGGTCCGGCCGCCGTCCGGGCCCGCCGACGTCGCCGCGGGCGCGGGGTCGTGGACGAGGTCGACCCCAACGGCCGGGCGGACGGCGGCGACCAGTACGGCGGCCGCGTCGTCCCAACGATCGGGTCGTCGACCGAGCTGTTCCTCGAGCTCCACCAGCCGGCGCCAGGCGATGGGGTCGCTCCGGACCGCGGTCAGCCGGGTCGGGGCGGCGCCGAGAGCGGGTGCGACGGCGACCGTCTCGCGCACGGTGAATCCGACCGCCTGAAGGCGACGCACCAAGGGGGCCGGGGAGAGCCGGGCGAACGCGGCGTGGGACCGGCGGCCGCTCTCCGAGCGGACGAACCCCTCTCGGAGGACCCGGGGAGCCACGGCCGCCACCGGGGCCCGGAGGAGGCGTCCGACCGCTCCGGGCGGGAGTCGGGTCAGGTAGCGGGAGCGCTCGCCGGGACCGGGGGCGAGCTCGAGGAGGAGCGTCCCGCCGGGCGAGACGAGGTCGATCGACGTCTCCAGCATTCGGCTCGAGTCCGTGCCGGCGAAGCCGAGCGGGTTTCCGAGCAGGGCGACCGCCCGGAACGCGCCCGGGAGCAGCGGAGGCCGCAGGGCGTCCCCGACGATCGATCGTGGGGCCGGGTCGGGCGCCCGAACCTCACCCGCCCCGTGGCTCAGCATTCGGCGGGAGAGGTCGAGCCCGACCGCCCGGGCCTCCGCGGTGGCGAGGAGGCCGGTGAACCGGCCGGGTCCCGCCCCGACGTCCAACGCCCACCCATCGGCGACCGCGTGGCGACGCACGAACCGCTCCCGGAGCTCTCGGAACAGGTCGCGCTGGGCCGTCCCTTCGTACCGAAGCCACTCGCGGCGCACGCGGTAGTCATCGTTCGAGAGAAATCGGGTGCGACTTACGGCGCCGTCCCCCGAACTGCGCCGCGGGCCGGGACGAGGCGGGCGGGCCGCTCCGGCCGGATCGACTCTCCCTCGCACCGCGGCGACTGAAAACTTCAGGCTTTATACGAGGGGCCTCATCGAGACCTCGGTCCGAGGGGGCGCGGACGGATGACGGATCGCTTGGGACCGCTGGTGCATCGATCGGTGCATCACGCCGCGCTGCTCTGGCTGGTGGGCGCCGTCCAGTTCGTCCTCGGCATGGGGATCACGCAGTGGGCGTGGGACTACTACCGCGGGTCGGGCACGCCGGTCTACAGCCTCCTGACCAACTACATCAGCGACCTGGGCGCGGTCCACTGCGCGACGTACTCGGGCCGCTACGTCTGCTCCCCGTGGCACGACGTGTTCAACGTCTCGATCGTTCTGCTCGGACTGCTGTTGATCTTCGGTGCCCTGCTGATCCCGACGGCGTTCCCGCGCCGGAACAGCAGCCGAATCGGCATCGCCCTGCTGATCCTCTCGGGACTCGGCGCGATCGGGGTCGGCCTGTCGCCCGAGGACGTGAACCTGTCGGTCCACACCGCCTCCGCGCTCGCCGCCTTCCTCGGCGGCGGCCTGGCCCTCGTCGTGCTCGGGTTTGCCATGTTCCGGGACACGCGCTGGGACGGATTCCGCATGTACTCCATCCTCTCCGGACTCGTGAGCCTCGTGGCGCTCGGGTTGTTCGTCGCGAAGGCGTGGGGGGCGCTCGGGGCCGGAGGGATGGAGCGGCTCATCGTGGCGCCGATCGTGCTCTGGGCGATCGTCGTCGCCGTGCACTTGTTGCGGGTGCCGACCTTCGCGCCGTCCGGCCTTCCGAAGCCCGCGCCCCCGTAAGAACGGCGAACGGATAGACCCCCGCCCTTCGAACGGGGGGAGTGGGCCATGTCGGCGCTCGACGTTCTGTTCGACGTCCTCCTCGGGGTCCACGTGTCCGCGGCGCTCGGCTGGCTCGTGGTGACGCTCCTCCTGGTCGCGGTCGCCCTGCGGGCGCGGGGGCGTTCTCCGGAGGCCGCGACGGCCGCCGCCACCGGGCCGTTCGCTCGCCGGCTGACCGTCGGGGTGTTCGGCTCCGCCGGCCTCGGGATCCTCGCGGGATTCTCGCTCTACGCCTTCGAGCTGCGGAACCCGTCCTACGCCCCGAGCCCGAACGGATGGATGTACATCCAGCTGGGAGCGGCCTTCGCGATCCTCGCGTTCGCGGTCAGCGCCCTCGCCCTCCGGCCGCTGCGGACGGCCCAGCGGACCCCCGGCACGCCCCCGGAGGCCGTTCGGGCCGCGCTCGCGCGGTTCGGCCGCTTCGGGGCGGTCGCGACGGTCCTGCTGTTCGCGGCGCTCGCGTCGATGGTGGTCGGCGGGACGATCTAGGGGTCCCGCCGGCCCCCGCCTCCTACGTCCGGGCCTTGTCGATCTGTGCCTTGAGCTC
>JASHVP010000158.1 GCA_030044475.1 Thermoplasmata archaeon
GGAGGTCGAGCGGTCCCCCCGGGCCGAGCCAGACGGTCGTCGGCCGGCGGCGGTCGCGGACCGTCCGCACGACCCGCGCGACCTCCGCCGGGTCCTCGGCGAGCGTCGTCCGCGCGTCGATCACGCCGAGCCCGAGGCCGCCGCCGTGCCGTCCTTCGGGGACCGCCGCCGGGTCGGTCTCCGCGAGGTCGACCCCGACGGCGGAGACCGGAAGGCGGTCGAGCAGCGGGAACGCCGGCGCGGCATCGGCGCCGTACGTCCAGGCGATCGACGTCCCCCCGCCGAGCTGGGCCCGGATCGCCTCGTAGCCGGCGACCGCCGCCTCGGCGAACGGGCCCTCGGGCGGGCGGACGACGAGCAGCGGGTCGGAGAACAGGAAGGTGGCGTAGCCGCGACCGCGGAGCTCGCGCACCTCCTCGCCGAACAACCGCCCCAGGCGGTGGACGAGCGCGGCGTCGGCCTCCCCCGATCGGTTGTCGAGGAGGCGGGCGAGCGTGTACGGGCCGGGCAGGACGACCCGGGCCCGGGGGGGGTCCGCCGCCAGCGCGGGCGGCAGCCGGGCGGCGATCGCCCCCGGCGTCCGGGCCGGCGGGGCGAGGAGGATCGGCTGACGGTAGAACGTGTTCGTCTCGAGCCACCGGGTGAGCGGCCCGACCGAGAACCCTTCCCAGTTCTCGGCGATCGGCCGGAACAGGTCCGGCCAGCGGAGGTAGCCGCCCGTCAGGCCGTCGCACCCGAGGCGGCGCTCGAGCGCGACGACCTCGGCCTCGGTCGCCGCGTACAGCTCCTCCACGGCCGTCGGCGTCGCCCGGCCCCGGTCGAGGTCCCGCGTGGCGGCGACGAGCGCCTCCGATCGCGGGAACGGACCGGTGAGCGCGGTGCGCACGAGCATCGGCGCGGCGACCCCGCGCGGCAGAAAAGGTGAGCGCGGCCCGGCGGAGGCAACGCGGTTGCGCGGCGCACAACCGGCGCCGGTTCACTCCGCGAGGTTCGTCTCGACGATCCGATCGCAGTCCGCCGGTTTCGGGGGCCAGCCGTCGGTCATGTACCGCACGAAGTCGTCGTGGGTCGGCTGGAGGAGCGCCTCGTTCGTCGCCCGCTCGAACCCGAGGGTCGAGACGTACCGGTCCGGGAGGGCGTGCCGCGGCCCGTAGTGGGCCGGATAGACCTCGGTCTCGCGAGGCAGGCGGAGGATCTTCTGCTGGAGGCTCTCCCAGAGCCACTCGGCGGAGCCGTCCCCGAGGTCGGTCCGGCCGCAGCTGCCGAGGAGCAGCGTGTCGCCGGTGAAGATCCGGTCGCCGAGGCGGAGCGTCAGGTGGTCGCGGGTGTGGCCCGGCGTCTCGAGCACGGTGATCTCCGAGTTCCCGAACGGGATCGCCTCCCCCTCGCCGACGACGCGGTGCGGGAACTGGGCCGGCGAGCGACGGCCGAGCACGATCGGCGCGTCGGTCGCCGTGTGGAGCGCCGCGTGCCCGGCGAGGTGGTCGGCGTGCGTGTGGGTCTCCACGATCGCGGTGAGGCGCCAGCCGCCGTCCTTGAGGAGCTGGCGGTACGGGGCGATGTCGCGGCCCGGGTCGACGATCACCGCGGCCCGCTCCGCCACGTCGCCCGCGAAGTAGGCGAGGCAGCCGGTGTCGGGCCGGGGCAGCTGGCCGAGGAGCAGACCGTGGGCCGGGTCGTCCAAGGGGTACCGCGGGATCGCGGGGTCCGCGGTCCGGGAATACTCCTCGATCCCTCCCTCGAGCGCGGCGACGTCCGCGAAGCCGCGCCGGGCGAGGTACTCGGCGGCGGCTCGGGCCCGGAACCCCAGGTGGTCGTACGTGACGATCGGACGGTCGCGCGGGAACCCGGCCGCGGCCTCGGGGAGCGTCTCGAGCGGGACCGACCGGTCGTTCGGGAGGCGCGCGCACCGGCGCTCCGAGGCGGGGCGGACGTCGACCAGGTACGGCGGAGCGTCCGACGCGAGAAGGGCCCTCAGCTCCCGCGGGGCGACCAGCGCCACGGCCCCGAGGCGGGGCGGACGGACGAACGGGTGCGGCACCGGCGCGGAGGCCATCGTTCCCCGCGCCGCGTACCGAGGGGCGGATATTTGAGCCCCGCCGAGCGGGCCGGAACCGAGGGCGTCCCGCGAATCCGGCGCACCGGCAACTGTCGAACCCCCTGCACGTCTCCGACAAAGCGTTAATACCCGTCGACCGGCTCCTCGGGGCCGCGATGGCGGAGAGCACGGCCGCGCCGGTGGCGAACGGCCGCGAACCGCGACGGCCCGCCCGCTCGGAGAAGTCCGCGGCGGCCGACCGCCGGGTGGCCGACCGGCGCGAGGACGAGACGGAGGCCCTCGGCCGGCGGGCGGTCGAGCTGGCGCAGTTCTACGCCGGGAAGATCGAGACCGTCCCGAAGGTCCCCGTCCGCTCGCTCCACGACTTCGCGCTCTGGTACACGCCGGGGATCGCGGCCGTCTCGCGGGCGATCCACGCCGACCCCGACCGGAGCTTCGAGCTGACCGGTCGATGGAACACGATCGCGATCGTGACGGACGGGTCCCGGGTGCTCGGGCTGGGCGACATCGGCCCTCAGGCGGCGCTCCCGGTGATGGAGGGGAAGGCGCTCCTGTTCAAGTTCCTGGGCGGGGTCGACGCGGTCCCGATCCCGGTCGAGGCGGCCGCGCCCGACCGGTTGATCGCGACCGTCGAGGCGCTCGCGCCCGCCTTCGGGGGGGTGAACCTGGAGGACATCGCCTCGCCGAAGTGCTTCGGGATCCTGGAGCGCCTCGCGGAGCGGCTGCCGATCCCGGTCTGGCACGACGATCAGCTCGGGACCGCCGCGGCGACCGTCGCCGGGGTGATCAACGCCCTTGCGCTGACGGACCGTTCGTTCTCCGAGCTCCGGACCGTCCTCCTCGGGGCGGGGGCGGCCAACCTCGTCACGGCGCGGCTCCTCGTCGCGCTCGGCCACGACGTCCACCGGCTCACCCTGGTCGACCAGAAGGGGATCCTCTCGGCGGAGCGCGACGACGTCGACGAGCTGATGCTGCGGAACCCGTGGAAGTACCGGCTGGCGCTCGCGACCGACGGCGGCGGCCGGACCGGGGGCCTGGCCGAGGCCGTCGACGGCGCCGACCTCCTGCTCGCGGCGTCGACGCCCGTCCCCGGGACCGTCCGGCCGGAGCACGTCCGGGCGATGGCGCCCCGTCCGATCGTCTTCGCCCTCGCGAACCCGGAACCCGAGATCTGGCCGGACGTCGCCCGCTCCGCGGGCGCGGCGATCGTCGCGACCGGTCGGAGCGACTTCCCGAACCAGGTGAACAACTCGCTGATCTTCCCCGCCGTCTTCCGGGGTGTCCTGGACGCCCGGGCCCGGTCGATCCCGGACGCGGTCGTCCTCGCGGCGGCCCGCGAGCTCGCCCGGCACGCGGCGGACGCCGGGCTCACCCCCGAGCACCTCCTGCCGACGATGGAGGAGGCGGACGTCTTCCCGCACATCGCGGCCGCCGTCGCCGACGAGTCGGTGCGGCTCGGGCTGGCGCGGTCGAAGCACTCCCACGACGAGTTCCTCGCGCTCGCCCGGTCCCGGATGGGCCGGCCGGCGGCGCTCGCCCGCGCGCTCGCGCGGGCGGGACTGATCCCGCCGATGCCCCCCGAGCGGGTGCGCCGGAAGAGGTCCCCGTGACCGCGAGCAACGAACCGAGCGCCCCCCCCGCGAAGGGCGGGCCGAAGGAGAGCCCGAGCGTGCCGATCCGCCTGCGCCCGGCGCGGGCCGCCGACGTCCCCGCGCTCGTGCCGCTCCTGCTCCGGCTGAAGCGCCTCAACGAGGAGTTCGACCCGCTGCTCAAGGTCCGCGACGACGCCGAGGCGCAGGCCGCCCAGGTGCTGAAGGCGCAGATCGCCGACCCGAAGGCGGTCGTGCTCGCCGTCGAGGGGGTGGGCGCGGACAAGGACAAGGTCGTCGGGGTCGTTCGCGCGCTCGTCCGCGAGCGGCCGTTCTACGCCCCGCCGCAGGAGGGCGTCATCCTCGACATCTACCTGCTCCCTCTCTATCGACGCCGCGGGGTCGGGGAGTTCGTCCTCCGCGAGACCTCCGAGGCGCTCCGGACGAAGGGCGCCGGGGTCGTGACGGCGGAGTTCCCGGCCCAGAACGAGATCGCCCAGCGGTTCTACGCGAAGCGCGGCTTCCGTCCGATCACCGAGATCCACGCCCGGCCGCTCTGACCCGGCCCCGCGCGGCGCTCACCTTAAGCCCGCGCGCCCTCCTCGGCGGCGCATGCCGAAGAGTGGCGGGGCGCAGGTCGCGGTCGCCCCGAAGTACCTGCGTCGGGGCAAGGTGAAGGAGGTCTTCGAGGTCTCCCCGACCGAGCTCGAGTTCCGGTTCACGAACGACATCTCGGTCTTCGACAAGCACATCCCGAGCGAGATCCCCCACAAGGGGGAGACGCTCGCCCGGACCGCCGCGCACTGGTTCGACGTCTGCGAGCGTCTCGGCGTCCCCCACCACTTCCGGGGCCTCGCCGGCCCGACGGCGATGCGGGTCCGCCGCGTCCAGGTCGTCCCGCAGCCGAGGACGCTCGGACCGCACCCGAAGAACTACCTCGTTCCGCTCGAGCTGATCGTGCGGTACTACCTGGCCGGGTCGATGTGGGACCGCGTGAAGTCCGGGAAGGTCGGGCCGAAGGAGCTCGGGTTCCCCGCGGGGAAGGCGCTCGAGTACGGGATGCCGCTCCCGGAGCCGCACTTCGAGGTGACGACGAAGCTCGAGCCGGTCGACCGGCTCCTCGACTTCCCCGAGGCGCTCGAGCTCGCGGCGATCGACCGGGCGACGCTCGACGGGATCCGGGAGACGATCCTGAAGATCGATGCGGCGATGCAGACCGAGATCGGCCCCCGCGGACTCCTCCACGTCGACGGCAAGAAGGAGTTCGCGATCGACGCCGAGGGGGTCCCGATGGTCGTCGACACGTTCGGGACCGCCGACGAGGACCGGTTCTGGGACCAGGACGCCTACGGGCGGGGCCGGCAGGTCGACTTCTCGAAGGAGTTCGTCCGTCAGCACTACCGGCAGACCGGCTACTACGATGCGCTGACGGCCGCGCGCGAGGCGCACGCCCCCGAGCCGCCGATCCCCCCGCTCCCGCCGCTCCTGGTCGACGAAGTGAGCCGGCTCTACACGACGGTCTTCCAGCGGCTCACCGGCGAGCCGTTCCAGCCGCAGCCCGCGGCGGAGTGACGCCACCGACCGCCGTTTCAGCACCCCTCCCGCACGCTTATCTCCCCGGCGCCCGGTCGAGCGGTCGTGCCGCCGAAATCGGGCGCCCACGCCGGCGCCGCCGTTCCCCCGCCCCCCGAGCCGAAGCCCGAGGTCCCGCTCGAGGAGCTCGCCGGCGTCGGGCCGACGATCGCCGAGAAGCTCCGCGAATCCGGCTACACCGACCTGATGGAGCTCGCGGTCGCCTCCCCGGGCGACGTCGCGGAGGCGGCGGAGATCGGCGTCGCGGTCGCCCAGAAGATCATCGGGGAGGCCCGGCGCAAGGCGGACGTCGGCGGGTTCGAGAGCGGCACGGTCGTGCTCGAGCGCCGGAAGAAGCTCGGCCGCGTGACGACGAACGCGAAGGCGCTCGACGAGCTGCTCGGCGGCGGCGTCGAGACCCAGGCGATCACCGAGTTCTCGGGGGAGTTCGGGACGGGGAAGACGCAGCTCGGCCACCAGATCGCCATCGACGTGCAGCAGCCGACCGCGCAGGGCGGCCTCGACGGCGAGGTCGTCTACATCGACACCGAATCGACGTTCCGGCCGGAGCGGATCGTCGACATGGCGAAGGGCGTCGGCCTCGACCCGGAGGCCGCGCTCGCCCGCATCCACGTCGCGCGCGCGTTCAACTCGAACCACCAGATGCTGCTCGTCCAGAAGGCGCAGGAGCTCGCGCGGGAGAAGCCGATCCGGCTCCTCGTCGTCGACTCGCTGACCGCCCACTTCCGCTCCGAGTACGTCGGGCGGGGCGAGCTCGCCCCGCGCCAGCAGCAGCTGAACCGGCATCTCCACGAGCTGCTCCGCTTCGGCGACACCTACAACGCGGCGATCGTCGTCACGAACCAGGTGTCGTCGCGGCCGGACGTGCTGTTCGGCGACCCGACCCGCCCGATCGGTGGGAACATCGTCGCGCACGCCGCGACGTACCGGGTCTACCTGCGGAAGTCGAAGCCGCCGAAGCGGATCGCCCGCCTGATCGACTCGCCGAACCTCCCCGAGGGGGAGGCGGTCTTCTCGCTCAGCGCCGACGGCGTCCGGGACTAGGGGCGACCCGGCGGAGCGCGGTCGCCTTCACGTACAGGAAGACCCGCCGGCCGCGGGCGAGCCCGAGCCGTTCGACGGTCTCGGGCGTGAGCGCGACCCGGAGCCGCGCGTCGCCGACGCGGACGACGGCGGTCCGCTCCTCGGGCCCCGGCCCGGGGGCGTCCCGCTCCACGACGCCCGGCAGCACGTTCCGCGCGCTCGACGGGAACCGGCCGCGGGCGAGGAGGACCGACTCGGGGTCGAGCAGCACCGAGACCTGGGCCCCGTCCTTCGCGGCGAACGCGACGCGGAGCGCCAGCCGGCGCCCGACGTCGACCGACGGCGGCGGGCCGGCCCGGTACGTCCCGGTCAGCAGGTTCGGCCGGCCGACCGGCTCGGCCGGCCGAGCCGACAACAGCTCGAGCGCGTCGAACCCGCCCTGGGCGACGCGGTCCCCGAGGGGGGTGAGCCGGCTCTCCCCGTGGCCCCGGCCGCCCCGCTCCGCGACGACGACGGGCCCGCCGAACGCCCGGGCGAGCCGCGCGATCCGATAGACCGCCCGGTCCCGCGAGATGCCGAGCGTGCGGGCGGCCGCGACGACGTTCGCGTGCCGTCCGACCTCGCGCAGGAGCGCGACGTCGAGGTCGCTCACCGGCGCCGGACGGCGGCTCACGCGGCGCCTCCCCGGGGGGGACCGAGCGGATGGATCGTCGCGGCGTCGAGGTCGAAGCGGACCGCGTCGCCGACCTGCGGCGCGCGGTTCCCCGGGACGGCCGGGAGGCGAAGGCGCACGACGAGCCCGTCGATCCTGAGCTCGAGGGCGAGGCCGTCCGGCGTGGGGCGCGCGGCGCGCACCGTCCCTTCGAACCGCCCCGCGCCCGGAGCTCCGGGGGCGACGACCGGCACCGAGAACGCGAGCCCGCCGTCCCCCCGGACGGAGTCGAGGAACGACGCGAACGGCCCCGGCACGGCGGCGGCGAGCGCGGCGGGGTCCATGACGTTCTCGAAGCCGACGAACCGGGCGGTGAACGCATCCGGCGGGGCGTCGATCAGCCCCGCTGCGTCGCGGTCGACCTCGACGTGCCCCCCGGTCAGGACGACGAACCGGTCGGCGACCGAGAACGCCAGCGCGGGGTCGTGGGTCACGACGACGAGCGGGATCGGCGCCTCGCTCCGGAGCTCGTGGAGGATCTCGCCGAGGTCGGCGCGCGCCTCGACGTCGAGCGCCTGCCACGGCTCGTCCCAGACGAGCAGTTCCGGGTCGGCGGCGAGCGCGCGGGCGAGGGCGGTCCGCTGCGCCTCCCCGCCGCTCAGGCGGGCCGGGTACCGGTCCGCGAGCGCGGTGAGCCGAAACCGCGCGAGGAGCTCCGCCGTGCGGGGTTTCCGGTCCGGGGCCTCGGCGAGGTCGAGGGCGTAGGAGACGTTCCGGGCGACCGTCCGGTGGGGGAAGAGGCCGAGGCCCTGCGGGACGTAGCCCAGCCGCCGCTCCTCCGGGTACCAGGCCGTCACGTCGACCCCGTCGCGGACGATGCGGCCCCGGCGGACCGGCACGAACCCGGCGAGGGCCCGGAGGAGGGTCGTCTTGCCGGCGCCCGAGCGGCCGAGGATCGCCACGGTGCGCCCGGGCGGGAGGGCGAGGTCGACCGGCCCCAGGTGGAACCGCCCGACGTCGGCTTCGAGGCCCGTCACCCGCCAGTCGCTCACGGCCCGAGCTCCCCGCGCCGCCACGGCAGCCAGCCGGAGCGCTCGCCGACGCGGACGGCGAGGAAGATGGCGAAGGCGAGGATGAGGAAGAGCGAGCTGACGGCCGCCGCGTCCTGGAGGTCGCCCAGCTGGACGAGGTTGTAGATGTACACCGAGATCGTGTTCGTGACCGGTCCGGTGTAGGGCCCGGCGGGCAGGACGTAGTACGCGAGGATCAGGAGGCCCCCGATCTCGCTCACCGCACGGGCCCAGGTCAGGAGCAGGCCGGCGACGATCCCCCGGAGGGCGAGGGGGAGGGTGACGGTGAGGAACGCCATCGTGCTCCCCGCCCCGAGGGAACGGGCCGACTCGATGACCCGCGCGTCGACGGCGCGGAACGACAGGTCGCTGGCGAGCACCGTGTACGGCGCGCTGACGAACACCATCACGAGGACGACTCCCCAGATCGTGTCGTAGACCGGGAACCCGAGCGAGGTCGCGAGGTGGTAGAGCGGCGTCCCGGGGTAGGCGACCAGGAGGAAGAGGCCGAGCCCGACGAGGAGGTGGGGGAC
>JASHVP010000159.1 GCA_030044475.1 Thermoplasmata archaeon
TCGCCATCCGCAAGGCGTACCCCGGCCACCCCCGGAAGGTGATGCACGCGCTCTGGGGCCTCGGCCAGCTGATGTTCGTGCGCTACCTCATCATCGTCGACGACGACGTCGATGTCCACGACCTCTCCGAGGTGCTCTACCGGGTGGGGCTGCAGGCCGATCCCGCACGCGACCTCGAGCACGTCGAGGGACCGGTCGACCAGCTGTCGATCTCGAACCCGGTGCCGAATCTCGGCGGGAAGGTCGGGATCGACGCGACGCGCAAGCGGCCCGAGGACGGCTTCCCGCGCGCGTGGCCCGAGGAGATCCGCTCCGACCCGGCGGCCGTCCGGGCCGCCGACGCGCTCCTTCGGGCCGAGCCGGCGCTCGCGCGCCTCCTTGGGCGCTCGCCGCCGTGACCGCACCGGCCCCCGCTACCGCCGGCGGGAACCTGGGTCGCTTCCTCGAGATCCAGAACCTCGGCCTCAACCTCCCGTTCGCGCTCGCCTTCCTCCTGCTCGCGGCGGACGGCTGGCCGTCCGTCCGCACGTTCCTCCTCGTCGTGGTCGCCTTCGTCGCGGCGCGGAACGCGGGCCACAGCTTCAATCGGTGGGCCGACCGCGCCCTCGACGCCCAGAATCCGCGGACGCGCGGCCGGGCCCTGCCGTCCGGCGCGCGGTCACCGGCGTTCGCGATCGGACTTGCGGGGGCGAACGGGGCGATCCTCGTCGCCGCGGCGTACTTCCTGAACCCGCTCGCGTTCGTCCTCGCGCCGGTGGCGCTCGCGATCGTCTTCGGCTACAGCTACACGAAGCGCGTGTCGACGTTCACCACGGCGTTCCTCGGCGTGGTCGAGGCGATCACCCCCGCGGCCGTGTTCATCGCCGTCCGGGGCGCGCTCCCCCCGGTGGTCGGTCTCGCCGTCGTCGCCCTCCTCGCCTGGGGGACGGCGTTCGAGACCGTCCACAGCCTGGGAGACCTCGACAGCGACCGAGCCCTCGGCCTCTTCTCGATCCCGGTCCGGTTCGGCCGGACCGCCTCGGTCCGCCTCGTCGCGGCCCTCCACGCGACCGCGCTCGGATTGCTCGCCCTCTTCGGAGCTGCCGTCGGCCTCCCCCTCCCCTACTTCGTCGCGATCGCGGCGATGGCCGTGCTCGCCGCGTACGTCGATCGGGGCCTCGTGCAGCGCCCGACGGAGACAAGGGTCCCGTTCCGGTGGCACTTCGCGCTCGGCGCGCTCTATCTGGCCGGCGTCGCACTGGCGCTCCTCCCGCGCCTCGGCCCAACGGTCCACCTCTGAACCTCCCGCCGCGTCGGCGAGCTAATGTGGCCGAGTCCGTCCCTGACGGGGACGGCCATGCCGCAGGTGATGATCGGCCTCTCGGCGCGCGACTATCGGACGACGAACGAGGTCTGGCGTCTCGCCAAGCGCCACCTCAACCCCGCGGTCCGACGACGGATCGGTTGGCGGGGCCGGTCGAGCTTCCTGCGTCAGCTGATCCTCTACGGTTTCGAGAAGGCGAGCGAGAACCCGGGCGAGTTCCTGCGCGAGGTCCGGGACTTGCACGACCCGCTGTTCGGCAAGCGGGGCCGGACCGAGGCCGGAGCGGACCGACGCGAGGCCCTGATCGCCGCCTGGCAGGGGTTCTTCCCCGAGCCGACGGGACCCGCTCGCGCCCGACGGCGCCCGGGCCGGTCGGAGCCGAAGGAGTGATCGGCCGGGCCCCGACCGGGGGTTCCCCGTGACGCGCATCGTCGAGCGGAGCGAGGGGCTCGCCCTCGCCGGGTCGGGGTCCGTCGGCCCCCTCCGACTCCGGCTCCCCGCCCTGCTCGAGAGCCGACGCGAGGGGGAGGACGGGCCTGGCCTCCGCGCCCAGGCTGCGATGGGCGGGTCCGGACGCCGCCGGCTCGCGCTCTCGACCGACGGCGCGACGCTCGAGCTCGAATTCCCCATCCTCGCCCCGGAGGTCTCGGGCACCGGCACCGGGGTCCACGCGGCCGCCCCCGGGGCGGTCGTCGTTCACGCGCCGGTCTCGGACGCGGGCTGGTCCGACCTCCGTGCGACGCCCCCCGAGCTCGTCGTGCTCGGCAACGCACGAACGCTCTGGTCCGAGGGGCGGTCGTTCGTCCTCGCGGTCCGGGAGATCCGGGACCGGCTCGGGGCCCGGCCCGTGCTCTGGGCGCCCCGGGTCGCGTTGCCGCACCGCCTCCCGTTCCTCGTATATCTCGGCGTCGACGTCGTCGACACCACGGAGGGCCGCTGGCACACCGCCGCCGGCGAGCGGTTCGACCCGACCCTCGGTCCTCTCGGCCCGGGACGCGCGGAGGAAGCGGACCTCGCGGCCCAGGACCGGACCGTCGTCGAGGGGTACCGCCGGGCGATGGACGAGGTCCAACGGGCCTTGGCGGAGTCCCGACTCCGGGAGCTGGTCGAGTCCCGGACGGCCGCGGAGCCGTCGCTGGGCGAGATGCTGCGCTACGCCGACCGAGAGCTGGGGCTCCTGCTCGAAGAGCGGGCGCCGGTCACGGGAGCGGGGACTCGGGCGTACGTGCTCGCGGAGTCGCATCGTCGGCCGGAGATGGCCCGCTTCCGCCGGCGGCTTCTCGAGCGGTACCGACCTCCGCCCAGCAAGGGGGTGCTCCTGCTGGTCCCCTGTTCGAAGACGAAGCCGTACCGGCTCTCTCGTTCCCATCGGAGGTTCACGGGGGCCCTCGAGGGTCTGCCCGGACTCGAGCGCGTGCACGTCGTCTCGGTCTCCTCCCCGATCGGGGTGGTGCCGCGCGAGCTGGAGGACCTGCCGCCGGCTCGGCAGTACGACATCCCGGTCACGGGCGAGTGGACCGAGGCCGAACGGGCGTTCGTGACCGCGGGCGTCGACCACCTGATCGCCACCGGGAGGTACCGACGGATGGTCGTTCACCTCGACCCATCGGAGTACGCGTTCCTTCTCGACCGTCCGGGGGCTCCGGCCACCCTCTGGACCGTCCCCGACGACGCCACGACCTCCCCCGCCGCGCTCGCCCGCCTTCGGGAGGCGGTCGCATCGGGCCTCGCCGAACTGGCCCGGACCCCGGGCGGACCGCTCGCGGTCGTCCGCGAGGAGCTGCGCGAGCTGGCCGCCGTGCAGTTCGGCCGTCCGGCCGCCGAGACGCTCTTCGCCGAGCCGGTGCGCCTGGCGGGCCGTCCGTGGTTCCAGCGGGTGACCGACGGCCGGACCGATCTCGCGACCGTCCGGGAGGAGCGCGGGCTCTTCCACCTCACGGTCGCGGGCGCGCGGAAGCTCGACGCCGTGGCCCCGCTGTGCGTCGACGTCGACCCGGCCCTCTCCCTCCAGGGCGATCTCTTCGCCCCGGGGGTCCGCGACGCGGACCCGGCGATCCGCGTCGGCGACTCGGTCGTGCTCCGCCGGGACGGGCACCTCGCCGGGGTCGGCGAGGCCGCCCTTCCGGGCCGCCTGATGACGCAGCTCGGCCATGGGGTCGCGGTCCGGGTCCGCCACCGGTCCCATGAGTCGACCGACAGTCCCATGACGGCCGAAGCGTGACGGAGTCGCGAGGGGCCGGTGGTCCAGCGGTGAAGACGCCGCGCTTACAACGCGGAGGTCGGCGGTTCGACTCCGCCCCGGCCCACCTCGACTCCGCGAACTCCCGCGATCCGCGGGGACCGTCGTGCGCGGACGGCTCCTCGCCGACCCTTCCTCCGCTCGCCCGACCTCGGGGGGGATGGACGGCACGAGCATGACCGACGACGGACCGCCGTTGCCGTCCTCGTCGCTTCCTCCGGTCCAGTTCGCCGGGCTCTCCCCGCCTCCGCCGCCGGACCGGTGCCCGAGATGTGGGATGCCGATCGAGGTCGGCGCCGTCGACTGTAAGGCCTGCGGCGCTCGTCTCCGGGCCGAGTCGCCGGCCCCCACCCCGATCGCCGGGGCCCCGTGGGAGCCGACGGCCTGCCCCCACTGCGGGCGGCCTCTCGTTCCGGCGGTCGTGGTGGTCGCGGTCCCGGGAGCGGCGTCCGGTCGACCGATGGACCTCGACCTCGTCGCGCCCCCCGCCGAGGGCGAGACCCAGGCCACCGGAGCCGCGAGCCCGCTGTACCGACGGCGCTCGTTGTGGAGGCTCCGGCCCGAGGACTTCACTCCCTGGCAGCACTGTCCGTTCTGCCGGCTGCTCCGATATCCGGTTCCCTGGACTTCCCCCGACTGACGGACGCGCTCTCGTCGCGCCGGCTCGGGGGTGACCGGTCCCCGATCCAACTCGTTCTCCGGATCCCCGCATCGCTGCCGACCGCACCTCCGCAAACTCCTGGGGCAGGAGCCGGTGTTCGCGGGGAAGCCCCGGGGGGGTGGCCGCGGGTTGCGAACGGGCGGAACGGGGCGACGGGCCCTGTTCCGCGACTCCTCCATCGGGGCCTTAGCTCCGTCCCGCCTTCCAGAGATCGGGAGAGCCGAGATGGCGACGGCCCGAGGGCGGTTCGAGGTGCAGCTGGCGGCGACCGGGGGCGAGCCCCCGGGCGAGAATCCCCACCTCGGGCGGAATCTCGTGGACAAGCGGTACTTCGGTGACTTGGACGCCAGTTCGCACGGCGAGATGTTGACGGCGATCACCCCGGTGGAGGGTTCGGCCGGTTACGTGCTCCTCGAGCGGGTGGAAGGCAACCTCTCGGGTCGACCCGGGTCGTTCGTCCTGCAACATTACGGACGGCTCACCCGAGGGACGGCGACCCTCACCATCGAGGTCGTGCCCGACTCCGGGACGGATGGCCTCGTGGGGCTCCAGGGGCACATGACGATCCGGATCGAGACGGACGGGACCCACTTCTACGAATTCGACTACCGGCTCCCCGCGTCCTCCGGGGGCCCGTAGGCGGGCGTCCTCGCGGGCGTCTTAGGCGCAGGATTTGTTGGACCGTTCGGGGCCCGTGCGTTTGGAAACTCGGTTCTAACTCCCCGCGCATGGAGCGTCCATGGCCCCGTCGCCCCCCGACGCCACCCCGGACCGTCGGGCACCTCCCCGGCCCGACCCGAAGCCGAGCCGTCCGGCGACGCCTCGGGCCCCCCCCACGGACGCGCCCCCGGGCTGGTGCGACCGCGACGGGTAGGGCGACGCCCCGATCTCACGCCGCCGGCTGCGACGGAGCGACCGCCGGAGCCGACGGGTCGGCCGAGACCTTCGTTGACTCCTCGGCCCCGACGAACGAGTAATTGCGAAGGAACGCCGCGAGCACTCCCACGGCGACCGCCAGGACGGCGCCCACCGCGAACATCCAGTGGAACGCGGCCAGGGTCGGGAGCACGACCATCACCGGCCCGTTCGGGCCGACCCCGCCGGTCGCGTACACTCCGGTGAAGCTCGCGAGGATCGTCGCCACGAGCACGGGGCCGACACTGGCCCCGAGGTCCTGGAACATCTCGGCCATGCCGGTCTGGATCCCGGTCTCGCCCCGTCGCGAGGAAAGGACCACGACGTTCGTGACCGAGATCAGGACGCTGACGAGGCCGACGAACGCCGGGATGGGCGCCAGGAACAGCGCGGTGTACGAGCGGTCGGCCGCGATCATGAGGAGGAATCCGACCGCGGCGAGCGCCGAGCCGACCAGCATGACCGGCCGGGGCCCGAAGCGGGAGATCGCCCGCCCGACGAACGGGGCGGCGACGAGCATCGACATCGTCGTCGGGAGGCTCAGCACCCCGAACGCGAAGACCGAGCGGCCCAGTCCGACGATCGGCGTCTCCACGAGGATCGTGATCCCGACGAACCCGAGGAACAGGCTCGCCCCGACCAGGAGCGCCGCGAAGTACGCGATGGCGAGGTTCCGCTCGCGGAACCGCTCGAGCCGGACCATCGGGTCGACCGCGGTCCGCTCCCGGAGGTAGAACAGCACGGCGAGCAGGCCGGCGACCCCGAACAGCTCGGGGACCCCGATCGGGACCCCCAGGGGACGGACCGCGGCGACCGTCCCCCACCCCCACGTCGGCCCCTGGGAGAGGCCGAGGAGCACGCTGGCGAGCGAACCCCCGAGCAGCGCGGCCCCGGGGACATCCAGGCGCGCGGCCAGTCGGTGGCGCGATTCGGGGAGCATCGCGATCGTCGCGAGGAGGATCCCGATCGCGAACGGGATCACGACGTGGTAGGCGGCCTGCCAGCCGGCGGACTGGATCACCCACGCGCCCCCGAAGAGGCCGAGGGCGGCTCCGATCGCGAACATCGCGGCGATGAGGCCCTGGGCGGGACCGACCTTCGCGGGAGGCAGCTCCTCCCCGACCATCGCGAACGCGAGCGGGAACATCGCGAGGCCCACTCCCTGCAGCCCCCGGATGGAGATCAGGAGATACACCGCGTTGAAGCGCGACAGACCGAGGGCGCTGGCGATCTGCGGCGTGAACCCGGCGACGGACACCGCGACGGCGTAGATCGAGAGGACGACGACGAGGATCCGCTTCTTGCCATAGATGTCACCGAGCTTCGCGAACAACGGCGTCAGGGACACGCCGACGAGGAGGTACGCGGAGACGACCCAGGCGATGGTGGTGTACGGGACCCCGCCGAAGAACGCGACGAGCGTCGGGAGGGCCGGGACGAGCATCGTCTCGACGTAGTTGACCATCAGGGCGGCGGAGGCGAGCAGGACGAGGAGGACCGTCCCCCGTCGGGCCGCGGTCGCGGAACGGTCCTCGGAGGAGGAGCTCGCAGGGGGCTCAACGGCGGCCATGACGGCCGAATCGACCGGTGGAACGTCAAGCCCGCCGGCGGGGGGTCGGCTCGGACGCGAACCGACCGCGCCCCCGGTGTCCGAAGTTGACGGGACGACCGCAAAAGGAGGAACCCTCAAGCGGGCCGCGGAGCGTGCGGTCGCGCCGTGCCGGATTCCACACTCCAGGTCACGCCGCTCGACCTCGACATCTTCCGCGAGATGTACCGCTCCGGCGGCGTCAACCTCTCCGGCATCGACCCCCGCCTCAACGCGACGCGCATCGCGAAGCGACTGAAGGTCGGACGAGCCCGCGTCGCGGCCCGCGTGAACGCCTGGGACGCGAGCGGCTTCCTCTCCCGGTACGACGTCTGGCTCAACCCGGCCGTCTACGGTTGGCAGGGCGCCTGGGTCAACGTGCGGGTCGACCATCCCCGGTCGAAGCCCGCCCTCCTCGGCCGGTTGGCGCTCGTCGACGGGGTGGTCGGCGGGGTCGAGCTGCTCGGCGACTGGCTCGGGGTGGGGATCGTGGCGCCCGATGACGGCGCGCTCGACCGGACGGCGAACCTGCTGCGGGGCCTCGCGGGCGTGCGGGAGGTGGAGCCCCCGGTCCGGTGGCGGGCCCCGCCTCCCGCCCGGCCGCTCACGCCGCTCGACGTCCGCATCGTCCAGGCGCTCCGGGAGAATCCGACGGCGACGCTCCGCGCGACCGCTCGTCGGGTGGGCGTCTCGACCCGGACGATGACGCGCCGGTACGGCGACCTGCTCGACGGGTGGGCGGTCTGGTTCGTGCCGGCGTTCGACTTCCGGGCGATCGGCACCCCGGTCGTCTCGGTCGGGGTCACCCTGCATCGGGGCACGGACCCGGACACGATCGTCCGACGGATCCGGGCCCGCTATCCCCTGACGCTGGAGTTCCGGGACGCCGGGGTTTCCACCGATCCCGAGGTCCCCGGCGTCGGGATCGTCGTCCTGCTCCCGTCCTCGGCCCACCTGGACGAACTGGACCGCTCGATCGCGGAGCTCGACGGCGTGTCGGGCGTCGAGCTCAGCGTCATGGTGCGGATCCTCTCGTTCCCCGACTGGTTCGACCGCCATCTCGCCGGGCTGCTGGGCGGGCGCGCGGGACGCGCGGCCGGTCCCCGACGGGACCCCTGACCGGCCCCGCGGTCGGACGGAACGAGTGCGCACGAGTGCGCATGGATAAGTACTTCGTTGACTGGCGAACTGGCGTTCGTTGGGCGCCGTCCGCTCCGCCCTGCGGGTTTATAGGCAGGGACCCCGGCATAGCGTCCCTTCCAAGCGGCCCTCCGGGCCGGGACGGGGAGGAAGCATGGGACCGTGGAGGCGCCGGGGTGCCCGGCGCGGGGTGCGAGGCGTCTCGCCGATCGTCGCGACGATCCTCCTGGTCGCGATCACCGTCGTCCTCGCGGCGGTCCTCTACGTCCTTGTGTCCGGGGTCGGCCGGGCGCCCGGCGGAGCGACGCTCGGGTCCGCCTTTTCGGCCGGCATGGCGAGCCCCCCGCTCGTCGAGAGTTCCGCCGGGTCGACGGGCTGCGCGGCCACCCATTACTGCTACGTGCTCACGATCGCCCAGGCCGGGCGCGGGGTCACGGCGGCGGCGATGCAGTTCGTCGTGGTCCGGCCGGGCGGAGTCACCTACGTGGCGAGCGCGGCCGGCGGCTTCACGGTCTACAATACCGTCACCCAGACGGTGGTCTGCTCCGCCACGGTCGGCGCCGGCGCGGCCCTCTCCGCCTCGTCGTGGGCGTCGGGGGGCGGGGGCAACACCCCGACCACGCAGCTGACCTCGGCGATGGAGATCGTCATCGATCTCGGGACCACGGCCAGCCCGACGAACACGGGGCTGGTGTTCGAGTCGATCGGGATCGGCCAGTACTCGGGCACCGTCGCGGTCTCCCTACCGTGAGCCACGCGCGCCGGACCGTCCCGCCCGCCCCAGGGAAACGTTAGGTTCGCGGGACCCCTCCCGCGCCGCCGATCCCGCATGCCGGTTCGGGAGTTCCCGGAGGTCGACCCGCCGACCGCCCCGGACCCGATCGATCGCGGCGCCCGGGACGAGCTCGACCTCCTGCCCGGAGAGCGGATCGCGCGCTGTTGGCGCACGGGGGTCGGGTTCCTCGTGATGACGAACCTCCGGTGCGTCCACGTCTGGCGGCGACCGGAGCTGTTCGTCCGCTCCGACTGGCACACCGGGCCGAGCTTCTTCTTCTACGAGATGGGGACGCCGCGCGTCGTCGCCCGCCGGTTCGTCGAGCTGGCCGCGGGGGCCCGCGGGAGCGACGTCGAGCTCTCCCGCTTCCTCGTGGGCGACCCCGCCGCGGTCGCGCGGGAGGTCGACGCCG
>JASHVP010000160.1 GCA_030044475.1 Thermoplasmata archaeon
TCCCCGGCCGGGTCCGGGACGCTCGGAGCGTTCGACCCGCTAGTCTCTACGGCGAACGACAGTGGGGGATTTCGAACCGGGCCATCCGACCGACGTGGGCGCTGGAACGGGCGAGGTACGGGCCCGCCGGGATTCGACCCGAGCCGGCTACTCGCCCGTCGAAGGTGCGACCGGAGCGACCGAGTCGATCCGGATCCGCTGCCGTTTTACGTGGTGGCAGCCCCCGATCTCTGACAGCGCCCACTCGCGGGCGACCGCCGGGTTCTCGGCGTCGTGCGTCTTTGAGAACGGCTGCCAGTACCCGCGCCGCGCCAAGAATGCGCCGACGACCGTGTAGAGCGTCACGAACTCGGCCGAGGGTCCGTGCCCGCAAGGAGATTAAGGTGTCGGCCCCGACGACCGCCCCCTTCCGAAGGCGACGGTCGGGCTCACCGGTCCGCCTCGGGAGAGCGCGAGGCACGTTCGTTCGCTTCGAACTCGGCGCGCGTCCGGAGCCAACGCGCCTGCCGCTCCCGAAGCTGCGTCTCCGACGGGTCCCGGAGGATGGGAGGACGGGGCAGGGGGGCGGACCCCCTCTCGTCGTCCGTCCGAGCCTCGGGAGGCACCGTCGGGAGCGGCTCGCTGACGTCGAGTTTCCGCTGCTCTAGACCGCGAGCCGGACGGCGCTCTGCCATCGCACGGCCACCTCCTCGTCCGTCAGGCCCACCGTGGGCGAAAAGAGGACTCGGTCCCCCCACGCGTCGCGCGCCGGACCGTACTCCTCGATCGTGAGCGGCAGCACCACCCCGTCCGCGTGGGAGGCGTCGGCGAGCCGGGCGAGCTCGGGACCCCAGGCGGCGCGGTCCTCGGCGACGTCCGTGACCGTCGCCCGTGGGTCGAATCGGGCGAGCACTTCGCGGGCGAGCGTCCCGCCCGCCCCCGGCGTCACCAGGGCCACCCGGCATCCGCGCTTCATCATCAGGAACGCCCCGAGGGCGCCCCGCGGCCCGTCGACGAGGGCGACCAGGCGCCCCGCGACACCGAGCGGCAAGCCCCCCGGTCCTCCCGCGCGGTCGAAGTACAGGTAGGTGCGGGGGCCCCGGACCTCGACGAACAGCTCCACGTCGGGGTGCTCGAGGTCGACGCGCAACCCTCGACCCGAGAACCGCTCCAGGACGTCCCCGCCAAGATCCCGGGCCAGTTCCTGGCTCGAGAACGGGTGGGTTCCGGTCCGCCGCGCCCGCACGGCGAACGATCTCCCCGAAGACAGACGGGGATCGGCGAGCTCGAGGAGTCGCTCGCGGATCACCGCCCGTTCCGTGGGGACCTCGTGGACCACGCTCACGGACGTGACGCCGAACACCCGGCGGAGGACCCCCAGGGCTCGATCGGCGTCGTCGGCCTCCACATAGAGATGCCCGTGGTCGGACCGGGTTCGGCCGGCCAGTCCGTCCCGGACGAATTGGTCCAAGATGTTCCGGCGGAGCATCGCCTCGAACTCCCGACGCACCGGCGGCGACTTGAGCGCCAGCTCGCCGTAACGGACGAGCAGCAGCGCGGACATCGAGAAGCGTTATGACGCCGGCGCCGCTAAAGCGCTTCCCGCACGGGTCCGGACGGGAGTGGACGATGATCCCCGAGGAACCGTCGGACCCGTGGACCCCGTTCATCGGCGCGGTCGTCGAAGGACTCTCCACCGCCGCCCGGACGGCGGGGCTGGAGCTTCCCACCGAAGTCGCCCTCGACCAACTCGATCTGGAGGGCGGGCCCGAAGGCGACGTGGCGTTCCCCGCGCACCGGCTCGCGGCCGGTGCCCGGCGGCCGCCGGCCGAGGTCGCGGCTGCGATCGCCGGCGCCTTCCCCCCGACCGACGGGGTCCGATCGGTCCACGCGACCGGCCCGTACGTGAACGTTCGCGTGGACCCGACCCGGCTGATCCGCGCGACCCTCGACTTGGTGTTCGCGCGCGGCGCGACCTACGGCCATCGCCCGACGACCGGTGGCCCGGTCTGCATCGAGCACACGAGCGCGAACCCGACGGGGCCGTTCCACGTCGGCCGGGTCCGGAACGCCATCCTCGGGGACACGTTGGCGCGCGCCGCCCGGGCCGCCGGTTCGCACGTGACGACCCAGTACTACGTCGACGACATGGGCCGGCAGGCCGCCATGATCTCGTGGATCTGGGCGAAGCCCCGGGACCAGTGGCCGGAGAGCGTCCGCGCTGCGGACGACGGGCGGGGAGGGGAAGCGGAGAAGCCGGACCGCCACTACGGCCGGATCTATCCCGCCGTCAGCGCCTATCTCAAAGAGCACGCCGACGCGGCGGCGGAAGTCGCCCGGGTCGTCCAGCAGGTCGAATCGGGGACGCCGCCCGCGAACCATCGGGAGATCACCCAGCAGATCCTCGACGGGATGCTCGCCTCGCTCGAACGGCTGGGGATCCGCTTCGACGAGTTCGTGTGGGAGTCGGACTTCCTGCGGGACGGCTCGGTCCCCGCCGTCCTCGAGCGGATGCGCCGGAGCCCGCGGGCCGTGACCGAGCCGAACGGGGCCCTCGCGATCGACGCCGCCGCCCATGGCCTTCCGAAGGAGTCTACGCATGTCGTGGTCCAGCGAGCCGACGGCACGAGCCTTTACGTGACGCGCGACGTCGCGTACCATCTCCAGAAATTCGGACGGTTCGCCCGGGTCGTCGACGTGCTGGGGCAGGACCACCAGCTCCACGCCCGAACGCTCGACGCACTGCTGGACGAGATCGGCGAGACCCGCCGGCCGGAGTTCGTGATCTACCAGGACATCACGGTCCCGGAGGGGGGCCGGATGTCGACGCGCCGCGGCTCGGCCGTCTGGCTGGACGACTTGTGGGCCGAAGCGGTCGCGCGCGCCCGGAAGGAGGTCCTGGCCCGCCGCGAGGACCTCCGCGAGGCCGACGTCGACCGGATCGCCGAGGCGGTCGCAGCCGGGGCGATCCGGTTCCACATCGTGCGCGTCGCACCCGAGAAGCCCGTCGTCTTCCGCTGGGAGGACGCCCTCTCCTTCGAAGGTCGGAGCGGGCCGTTCGTCCAGTACTCGTACGCCCGCGCGGCGAGCCTTCTCCGCCGGTCGGGGGTCGAGGGCCGCACGGCGACGTTCGAGGCGGATCGACTGTCCGACCCGGAGGAGGTCGAACTGGTTCGGGTCGTCGCGAAGTTCCCGCGGGTCGTCGCGTACACCGCCCGCAGCGGTCACGTCCAGGCGCTCGCGGGGTACGCCCACGAGCTCGCCGACCAGTTCAACCGGTTCTACCACGCCGTCCCCGTGCTGAAGTCCGAGGGGGAGCGGGCGAGTCGCATCGCCCTGGTCGCCGCCGTCCGCCAGACCTTGGGCAACGCGCTCGAGCTGCTCGGGATCGTCCCCCTCGAGACGATGTGACCGGTCCGGCGGCGCCGGGACTCCCCCGGGCGGAGTCCCAAATTTCCAAATAGCGCCTCCCCGCTCCGACGTTGAGGTCGAACGATGAGTCTCCGCGACGATTTCGTGAAGTTCATCCAGCAGGGGAACCTGGTCCAGCTCGCGATCGCGTTCGTCATCGGCGCGGCGTTCGCGGCCGTGGTCGCCGCGCTCGTGGCCGACATCATCACGCCGCTCATCGGCGTCGTGATCCACGTCAACTTCTCGGCGTGGGTCTACACGCTGAACGGCAGCGTGTTCATGCAGGGCGCGTTCCTCAACGCCGTGATCACGTTCGTGATCGTCGCGATCGTCGTCTTCTTCCTGATCGCGCTGCCGTATCAGCGCCACCAGAACGCGGTGGCGAAGAAGAAGGCCGCCGCCCCGCCGACCACGCGGGCGTGCCCGGAGTGCCTCACGCAGATCCCCCTCGCGGCCAAGCGGTGTTCGGCGTGCACCTCGCCGGTCGAGCCGGTGCCGCCGGCCCCGCCCGCGGCCCCGGCGGCCCCCGCGGCGCCCGCCTCGTCCTAGCGCATTTCGCGCAGCGGGT
>JASHVP010000161.1 GCA_030044475.1 Thermoplasmata archaeon
CCGCCGTCGCTCGGCGTCGACCCACCGTTCGTGGGCCCGCTCGTACCGTTCTCGGGCCCCCCGCTCGGCCTCCCATCGCTCGCGGTCGGCGACGCGCGACCGGTGCGCCGCCTCGGCGGCGGAGACGGCGTCCGCGTCGTCCCGCCGATGCGGCTCGAAGGTCGCCCGCTCGACCGATTGATGACAGCGAGGGCAGACCCCGGCGGTCAACAGCTCGTCCAGCTCATGGAGCGCCGTCTGCCGGCGGGCGAGCTCGCGGACGGACTGTTCCTCACGCCGGCGGGCGTGCTCCCGCTCCTCGTCGATCTCGGCGAGCGAGTGGGGGGTCGGAGCGGGCGGCTCGTGCTCCGGGCCCGCGACCCGGGCGGTCGCTTCCGCCGCTGTCGCGGCGGCCAGGGCGTCCGCGTCCACGGCGACCCGTCGACGCGCCTCGCGTTCCCGTCGGACCGCCGCCTCCGCCGCGACCCGCGCTTCCGAGAGCGCGCGGAGGGACTGGGCGTAGAGATCGAGCTCGTCTCGCGCCCGACGGGCGACCGCTTCCGCGCGCTCGACCTCCCCGGCCAGTCGCGCGAGGTCCGGAGCCTCCCCGCGGATTCGGAGCTCCCGCTGCCGGGCCAGATCGGACTGCAGGGCGGTGCGTCGGCGCTCCAGCGTCTCGCCGGCGATCCGATCGCGCTCCAGCTCGGTGCGAAGGCCCGCCTCCTCCCGGAGGTCGGCTTCGGCCCGGGCCACCTCGAGGTCCGCCTCCCGGAGCGCGTCCCGGAGTCGGGCGATCTCCGCGTCGCGGGCCGCGACCGATTGGCGAAGGTGGGCCGCCTCCGCGCGGAATCGGTCCTCCTCGCGGGCGGCGTCCGCCGCCGCCTCCTCGAAGTGCCGGAGCCGGTCGGCCTCCGCGCGACGTTGACCGGCGGTCCGTCGGAGGTCGTGGGCGAGGTCCTGGGCGTTGTCCGCGGCGGTGACGTACCGCTCGACCCCGAGCGCTTTCCGCACGGTCGCGAGCCGCTCCTCGGGCGCGGCGGAGAGGATGTCGCGCATGCGCTCCTGGGGGACGTAGACGGCCCACCGCCAGAGGTCGGAGTGCGCGTGCGGGTTCGGATTGTCGGGGAAGCCGAGCAGGTCGATCACCCGCTGGCGAAGCTCGGTCGCCGAGTAGCGGGTCGCGGCGCCGTCGGTCCGGAAGACGATCGACTCGGGCTCGAACGCCTCCTTCCCCCGGCGGCGGACGTGCCGGAAGCTCCGGACGACTTCGTAGCGGTGGGCGTCGTCCTCGAACGTCACGGCGACCTCCGCCCGACCGGCGCCGTGTCGGACGAGGAACGCCGCGTCGATCTCCGCGACCCCGAAGAGGGCCATCTCGACCGCGTAGAGCAGGCTCGTCTTCCCCGCCCCGACGTCCCCGGCGATCAGGGTCGTGCCGGGGCCGACGTCGAGCGTCGCCGCTTCGTAGCTCCGGATGTTGCGCACGCGGACGCCGGCGAGCCGCACCGCCGCTCACGCCTCCTGGTCCGGCCGCACCCCGAGCACCCGACGCGCCCCGCCGATCCGGGCGGCGGTGTAGTCCTGCCGCGACTCCCCCTCCCCTTTCGGGGTCCCCAGTTCGCGCAGGAGGTCGCGGACGCGACGTTCGCCCTCGGGCCCGACGAGCCAGGGAGCCTCCTCCGACGCGTTGGCGACCAGCTCGGCGATCCGGGCCCCCTCGACGTCGGACTCGGCGAGGAAGGGCGCTCCCGCCTCTGGACCGGCCAGGTCCTGGACGTCCCAGGAGACGGTGCCCGGTCGGACCCCGGCCGCTCGGGCGACCTCGGTGAAGGCCAGCTGACCGACCGACCCGTCCGCGAGCGTGCCGTGGACCCGCGGGAACAGGAGGACGCCTTCGCCCTGCGCCGAGCTCAGGCGTTGCGCCAGGTCGGCGCGGGCGACCTCGGCGGCGAGCCCCGTGACGTCGACGTCGAGCAGTCGGACGACGCCCGCCGGCGCGGTGTCCACGTACTCGACCGAGGGTTGTCCGCCGGTGATCGTGACGATCGCGAGTCCCTGGTGGGTCCGCCCCTCGAGGGCGTTGAGCAGATCCGTCCGGCTGGTGCCGAACACCGCGCCGGGGTTGACGAGGAGCCCCCCGCCCGGCCCCTCTCCGTCGTAGGTCCGATGGATGTGTCCCCCGGCGTAGTAGTCGCACCCGGTCGGCAGGTCGTCCACGCGGACCCCGCGGATGTGCTCGCGCAGGTCGGCGGGAAGATACTCTTCCACCGCCGCGTGGAATTGGAAGACCTTGAATCCGGGCGCGAGGCGGAACGCTTCCGAGTCGACCGCTCGATAGTACTCTCGGTCCAGACCGTGGGACCGCCCACTGATCCCGGCGATCCGGGCTCCCGTCGGCTCGTCGGTCAGGAAGGGGAGGGTCCAGCGGGTCCCTTCCGTCCGCACCGCTTCGGGGGCGACCTTCGCGAAGACCCCGGTGGCCGCGAGCACGTCGAGCCAGCTGGTGCGATGCGCCACGTAATCGTGCGAGCCGTAGACGACGTAGATGCGGCGGCCCTGGTCGACCAGACGTCGCAACGCCGCCGCGACGGGGGCGACCTCGTTCGGGTCGGGGACCGGCGTGTGGAACAGGTCGCCCGAGATGAGGAGGAACTCGGCGTCGCGTTCCTCCACGACCTCGAGCGCCCGCAGGAGGCTGGTCCGGAGCGCTGCCCGCACCTCGGGCGCCCGAGGCCAGGCCCCGACGTGCGCGTCGGCGAGGTGGGCGAAGACGAACGAGTCCCGACCCATCCGCCCCCCGTCAGCGGCCCGGCGTGCCGCCGCGGGGACGTCCGTCCGCCGGCGGCGGAGCGGAGGGGGTCAGGTCCTGGATCTTCCGCGTCATCGCCGCCAGGAGTCCCGCGCCCGCCCCCATCGCCAGTAGGCCGACGAGGAACAGGTCGTCTCCCCCCGCCGGGGCCGGAACGGGGGACGGGCTCGGGGCCGGGGCGGCCTTCTCCGGGATCGCGGACATCGCGCTCGCCGCCCGCTGGGCCGCCTGCCGGGCGAGCTCGCTCGTCCGCAGCATCCCCTGCATGATCCCGAACAGCTCGGTCGCCTCCTCCATCGTGACCTGCCGGTTCCGCAGGCGGGCCACGAGGTAGGCGTACCGCGCGTTCTGGGCCCCGGGGGGGCCGGCGGTTCCGGAGGCGTCCGACATCGCCACGGTCGTCGAAGCCCCACACCCGGGCCGCACTTGAAGGGGCGGGGCGCCGCCGGGCGGCGGCCGAGCCGTTATAGCGCTGGGGGGGCTCGAGCGAGCGATGGCAACGGAGTCGTCCGGGACGACCGAGGAGAAGGACCGCCACCTGCATGTACGCCTCTCCGACGACCGGACCTCGATCTACGACCTGATCACCGAATACCTGCAGGCGGCGGGGAAGGCCCCGGACTGGTACTGGCGGACCGCCGGTCGGCTCGAAGGGACCGACGCCGACAACCTCGAGGAGCTCCTGTCGAGCGCCTTCGAGGCGGGCGCCTTCATCGCCCACGACCACCCCGAGGACGTCGAGCTCGTCTGGGTCACCGAGGCGGAGTGCGAGAA
>JASHVP010000162.1 GCA_030044475.1 Thermoplasmata archaeon
GGCCTGGGACCGTGCCTTCGCGCCGGCGCGACCGTGGCCCGCCTGCTCTCGCTCGCCTGGGACCGCCCGCTCGTTCCGGTCAACCATTGCGTGGCCCACGTCGAGATCGCCCGGGTGCTGAGCGGGATGGACGACCCGCTCCTCCTCTACGCGAGCGGGGGCAACACCCAGGTGATCGCCTACGGCGCCGGGCGGTACCGGGTCCTCGGGGCGACGCTCGACATCGGGATCGGAAACTTCCTCGACAAGCTCTGGATCCAGCTCGGCGGCACGTTCCCGGGGGGACCGGCCCTCGAGGCGGAGGCCCGCCGCGGGGAGGTGCTCCACCCGCTCCCCTACTCGGTGCATGGGATGGACGTCGCGTTCTCCGGGATCCTCACGGCGGCGCTGGCCCGGGCCCGCGCCGGCGCCGAGCGGCCCGACCTCGCGTACTCCGTCGAGGTGACCGCGTATTCGATGCTCACGGAGATCACGGAGCGGGCGCTCGCCCACCGGCGGCGGGATGCCGTCGTTCTCGGAGGCGGCGTCGCGTGCAACGAGCGGCTCCGGACGATGGTGCGCGAGATGGTCGAGTCGCGAGGAGGAACGATGTTCGCCCCCCCTCGTTCGCTGTGCGTCGACAACGGCGCGATGATCGCGTGGGTCGGAGCGCTCGCGCTCTCGCGCGGGGGGGCCGTTCCGGTGGAGTCCTCCGCGGTGCAGCCCCGTCAGCGCACCGACCTCGTGCCGGCTCCGTGGCGCGAACCCGCGTCGGGACCCCGCGGTTATTAGCGGCGTCCGGGTTCCGGGCGCGTGGAGACGACCGACGTCCTGGTCGTGGGCGCCGGACCGGCCGGCTCGACCGCGGCCGCTCGGCTCGCGGCCCGGGGGCACCGCGTCCTCGTGGTCGAAGAGCACGGGAGGGTGGGTCAGCCGGTCCAGTGCGCGGGACTGGTCTCGCAGCGCGTCCTCGACCTGGCGGGGTCGACCGCCATGGTCCGGGCCCCGGTCCGGGGTGCCACCGTTTTCGGCCCGAGCCTCCGATCGATCGGGTTTCGGGCCGACGCGCCGCGCGCGTTCGCGATCGACCGGGCCGCCCTCGACGTGCATCTGGCCGACCGGGCCGCGCACGCGGGGGCCGAGCTCCGGACCGCCACCCGGTTCGACGGGCTCACCGGGCCGGCAAACGGGCTCGCCATCGCCCGACTGACCGGTCCGGACGACCGCACGACCGAGGTCGGCGCGCGGCTCGTCGTCGGCGCGGACGGCGTCGGCAGCGCGGTCGCGCGCGCCTTCCGGCTGCGCCGGCCGGTCGAGATCCTGCCCGCGTTCGAGGCCGAGTTCGCGGCCACGCCCGGCGACCCCGCGGACGTCGAGGTGTACCTCGGTCGGCAGTTCGCGCCGGGCCTGTTCGGCTGGTGGATCCCCGACGGGTTCGGGGGCGCCCGCATCGGGGTCGCCGCCGACGCGGACGGCACCCCGGCGCGCGAGTACTACCGGCGGCTCGTAGGGCACCTCGAACGGCGGTTCGGCCGCCCTCTCCCGCGTCCGACCTCGTACGTGGCGTCGGGGATCCCGATCGGCAACGTTCCCCGCACCCACGGGCCCCGGGTCCTTCTCGTGGGGGACGCCGCCGCGCAGGTGAAGCCGCTCTCCGGCGGGGGGATCTTCACGGGCATGCGGTGCGCGGAGATCGCCGCCGGGGTCGCCGACGCGGCCCTGCGAGCGGACACGCTCGGCGCCGACGCCCTCGCGGCCTACGAGCGGGCGTGGCGGGCCGAGCTCGGCGAGGAGTTCCGGCGGGCGCAGTACTTGCGGCGGGTGTTCGCTCGGCTCAGCGACGCGGAGCTCGATGCCGTGATCGACGCGCTCCGCGGCGGGAAGCTCGCCGCGACGATCGTGGCGTTCGGCGACATCGATTTCCCCAGCCACGTCGCCCGCGAACTGCTCCGGGAGTCCCCGTCGCTCCTGCGACTGCTCCCGAAGGCGCTGGGCGCGTGGTGGGGCGGGGACGCCTACCGGGCGCCGGACGTCGCGCCCGGACCGCGGCGGAAGTAGACGAACGCCCCCGCCGCGACCAGCACGACGGCGCCCGCGAGGAGGGCGGCGAGCACCCACTCGAACGTCGAGGAGGCGACGACCACCGCCGTCTCGGGGAGGACCCCCGAGACCCCGAGCCGGGTCAGGTTCACCGTGACGCTCCCGTTCGGCAGCTCGGTCGCGTTGGCCCACACGGCCGCCGAGAACCACCCCCGCGAGGCGAGCCGGTAGGCGGTCCCGTTCGCGGAGAACTGAAGGGCCGTGCGCACCGCGAACGCACCGTTCGGCGTGGTCGCGGAGGTGGCGACTTGGACCGACCCCCGCGCTACCGAGTGCGGCGCGATGCCGCCGAGGCTGACGTTGGCGGTCGGGCCGGACGTGGTCGGGGTGACGAGCACCGGCGCCCCGGCGACCGGCACGAAGTCGGTCGCGTTCCCCGGGAAGCCGTTGAAGGCGTACACCTCGAGCGTGAGCACCGCTCCCACGAGCGGGGCCGCGAGCGGGTCGCCGACCGAGAACGTGAGGGTCCCGGAGGACCCCGGCGCGAGCGTCGGGGCCGAGAGGTTGCCGAGGAACCCGCGGTCGTCGGCGATCGGCAGGGGCGGGTAGCCGGAAGCGGCCGCCGATCCGATCGACCCGCCGAGGAGGACGGCGAGAGCGACCGCCGTGGCGACCGCCCCGGCCCGCCCCCGCCGGACCGGGCGGTCACCCACCGTTCTCCTCGGGGAACCGGCCGGTCTCCGCGAGCTCGACCAGCCGCCGGATCCGTTCGACCGCTTGCCGGCGACCGCGTCGACCTCCGACCCCGAGCAACCCCGCGAGGCCGAGGCGTCCGGCCTTCGGCGCTGCACTGACCTTGTAGAGCGCCCGGGCGAGGGCCCGCGGCCGTCCCGTGAGCGCGACGGCCTCGAGGTCCGCGCGGAACTCCTCCCGGCGGGTCAGCGAATCGGCGAGGAAGGCGAGGACGGGGTCCCATCGCATCATCCGGGCCAGCGTCCGGAAGAACGTGAGGTACCGGCCGTCGAGTCCGCGGATGTGTCCGACCTCGTGGGCGACCACGGCCTCCCACTCCGTCGCCGACAGCCGGGCCAGCAGTGCGTCGGAGACCAGGATGACGTCCCGGCGCCGCACGCCGAACCGTCGCGACCGCTCCGCGAGCGTGAACGAGAACGCGTCGAGACGGTCCGAGGGGAATCGCAGGAGCGAGGTCGGTGTCGCCGGCGGAGCGAGGCCGGTCGGCCAGTCGAGCTCGGTCGGGCGGAGGACCCGGAGCAGCCCCCGATCGACCGCCTGGCTGAGGAGGAACGCGAGCGCGAAGACGACGAACGCGCCCGCCGCCCCCCAGAGCCAGAGGTCCCGGGCCGCCGGCGCGAAGAGCAGGGTCGGGGAGCGCGAGAGGCTCGCGATCCCGGGCCAGCCTCGCTTCGCGATGACCCACGCGAGCACGGTCGTCGCGACGAGCGCCCACGCCGCGAGGAAGAGGGCGGCGAGTCGGAAGACGGTCGCCGACGTCGAGCGCCGGAACGCGAGCACGAGCACGACGCCGAACGCGGCGAGCGAGATCAGGGGGAGGTTCAGGAGGCCGTCGACCGGCACGGCCATGACTCTCGACCGGGCTCACTCGAGCCCGAGCCGCCGGCGGAGCTCGGACTCCTCCGACGGGTCGAGCTTCGCGATCTCCTCGTTCAGGTGCACCACGCCGGCCGGACCGAACATCTCGACGACGCCGCGGAGGAGGTTCTTGAGGTATTTCTGCTCCACGTTCGCCGGCCGGTAGACGAACCGCTCGCCGCCCCGACACGTTTCGCGCCGGCGCCTCACGAGACCCTTCTCGAACAGTCGGGAGAGCGTGGTCGCCACGGTCGTGTAGGCGACCTTGACCCCTCTCCGCTCGAGTGCCCGGCGCACGTCCCGCGCCGGCGCCTCTTTCAACAGGCGGAGCGAGGTCAGCACTTCGCTCTCGAGCGAGCCGACCATCCGCGCCCCATCGGACCACCCGCCGACCGCGCCTTAAGCGATGCGGCCGACGGGAACGAACGCGTACGAACCAGCCGTACTTCCGGCGCCCCGGAGACCGCGCCGCCGCGCGAAGGCTTAATGCGCGGACCCGACTCGCGCCGCCGTGGCGGCGACCGCCCGCGGCGTCGAGACGGTGCTCGACCTGATCGGTCGTACCCCGACCGTGCCGCTGCGGCGGGTCACGGCCGGACTTCCGTACCGGGTGCTCGCCAAGCTCGAGCACCTCAACCCGGGCGGCTCGGTCAAGGACCGGATCGGACCGCAGATGATCGACGAGGCGGAGCGGAAGGGACTGCTCCGCCCCGGCGGCACGATCGTCGAGGCGACCAGCGGCAACACGGGCGTCGGCCTGGCGTTGGTGGCGGCGGTCCGAGGCTACCGGCTCGTCTTCGTCCTCCCCGACAAGATGAGCTCCGAGAAGATCCGGCTCCTCCGCGCCTACGGCGCTCGGGTGGTCGTAACCCCCGCCGGGGTCCCGCCCGACCATCCGCTGAGCCACTACTCGGTGGCCCGACGTCTCGCGAAGGAGATCCCGAACGCGTACTACCCGAACCAGTACGAGAACCAGGGGAACCCGGAAGCGCACTACCGGACGACCGGGCCCGAGCTCGACCACGACGGGGGACCGGGCCTCGGCGCCGTCGTGGGGACCGTCGGCACCGGCGGGACGATGAGTGGGGTGGGCCGCTACTTCAAGGAACACCGACCCGGCGTCCGGATCGTCGCGGTCGACCCCGCGGGGTCGGTCCTCGGCCC
Source organism: Thermoplasmata archaeon (assembly GCA_030044475.1). Taxonomy (GTDB): domain Archaea; phylum Thermoplasmatota; class Thermoplasmata; order Lutacidiplasmatales; family UBA184; genus Lutacidiplasma. The sequence goes on from JASHVP010000162.1 coordinate 4,795, forward strand.
GTACTTCCGCACCCGACAACTGGGGAAGGCGGTGCCGTACCTGGTCGAGGGGATCGGAGAGGACATGATCCCGAAGTCGATCCACTTCCAGTACCTCGACGAGTTCGTGGAGGTCTCGGACCGCGAGTCGTTCTTCATGGCGCGCCGGCTGGCCCGCGAGGAGGGGCTCTTCGTCGGCGGCTCCGCCGGCGCCGCGGTGGCGGGCGCGACCAAGTGGCTGGCGACGCGCCCGCTCCCGGACGGGGCGACCGTCCTGGTGATCCTGCCGGATTCGGGGGATCGGTACCTGTCGAAGTTCTACTCCGACGACTGGATGCGGGAGAAGGGGTTCCTCGACGTCGGCGCGACGGCGCGCGAGCTGCTGGCCCGGAAGGGACCGACGCCGGCGCTGGTCGCGGCCGACCCGACGACGGTCGTGCGCGACGCGCTGGCGCTGCTGCGCCATCACGGGATCTCGCAGATGCCGGTCCTCTCCGGTCACGACAACGTCGGCTCGTTCCAGGAGGACGAGGCGCTGCGTCGATCCCTCAGCGACGAGACGGTCGTCGAGCGCACGGTGTCCGGCGTCTTGACGGCGCCGTTCCCCGAGGTCCGCGCCGACGCTCCCGTCGCCGACGTGCTCCACGCGCTCCGGGAGTCCGGCACGCTCCTCGTGCGCGACGCCGCGACGGGGGCGCCGGTCGGAGTCCTGACCCGCCACGACCTCGTTGGGTTCCTGACCGACCCGGGGGGCGAGCATGCGGTTTGATACCCGGCTGATCCACGCCCGGCAGGCCCCGGACCCGGCGACCGGGGCCGTCGTGCCCCCGATCCACCTCGCGACCACGTTCGCCCAGTCGGCGCCGAACCGGTCGAAGGGGTTCGTCTACAGTCGCTCCGGGAATCCCACCCGGGCGGTGCTGGAGGCGACGCTCGCCGACCTCGAATCCGGCCGCCGGGGATTGGCGTTCGCGTCCGGCCTCGGCGCCCTCACCACGCTCCTCGAGTCGGTGCCGAGCGGGAGGCGGATCGTGGCGGTCGACGATCTGTACGGGGGCACCCGGCGGCTCTTCGAGCACCACCGTCAGCAGTTCGGGGTCGAGGTCGAGTACCGGGACCTGAGCGACCTCGCGGCGGCGCGGGAGGTGCTGCGACGGCCGGCCCATCTCGTCTACGTCGAGTCGCCCACGAACCCGCTCCTCAAGCTCGTCGACCTGGCGGCGATCGCCCGGCTGGGCCACGCCGCCGGGGCCCGGATCGTCGTCGACAACACGTTCGCGACGCCGGCGCTCCAGCGTCCGCTCGAGCTCGGGGCGGACATCGTCCTCCACTCGATGACGAAGTACCTCGGGGGGCACTCCGACGTCGTCGGGGGCGCCCTCGTGCTCGCGCGGGACGACGACGCCGAGCGGCTGGCCTGGTTGCAGAACGCCGTCGGGGCGGTCCCGAGCCCGTTCGACTGCTTCCTGGTGCTCCGCGGGCTCCACACGCTCGGCGTGCGGATGCGGGCGCACGAGGCGTCGGCCGCGGCGGTCGTCGAGGTCGTCCGGCGCAGCCGGAAGGTGCGGGCGGTCCACTACCCGGGCACGGGCGGACGGGCGGAGGCGGCGCTCGTTCGGCGCCAGATGTCCGGACGCGGGGGGATCGTCAGCATCGAGGTCGACGGGGGCGGACGGGGGGCCCGGCGGTTCCTCCGCCGACTGCGGGTCTTCACGCTCGCCGAAAGCCTGGGCGCCGTCGAGTCGCTCGTCGACCACCCGGCCTCGATGACTCACGCGAGCATCCCCCGCGCGGTCCGCCTCCGTCATGGGGTGACCGACGGGCTGGTCCGGCTCTCCTGCGGCATCGAGGACCCGGCCGATCTCGCTGAGGACGTCGCCCAGGCGCTCCGGTCGGTGTGAGCGTGCGGCGGTTCCACGTGTACGATTCGCGGACCCGGGAGACACGGGTGTTCGCCCCGATCACCCCCCCGCGCGTCGGCCTGTACGTCTGCGGGATGACGCCGTACAGCGCCGCCCACGTCGGCCACGCGCGGACGATGGTCTTCTTCGACGTCGTCGCCCGCGCGCTCCGCCGCTGGGGGTACCGGGTGTTCTACGTCCAGAACGTGACGAACCTCGACGACAAGGTGATCGCGCGCGCGGCGGAGTCGGGGGACGACCCGCTCGGGCTCGCCGACCACCAGTTCCGGGAGTACCTCGCGTCGATGGAGCGCCTCGGCGTGCGGTCGGTCAACCTCTATCCGTACGCGACCGACTACGTCCCCGAGATCGTCGCGCAGATCCGGACCCTGGTCGACAAGGGGTACGCCTACCGGGCCGACGACGGGTCGGTCTACTTCGAGGTCGCCAAGTTCGCCCCGTACGGGGCGCTCTCCGGCCAACGGGTCGAGGAGCTTCGGCCGGGGGCCCGGCTGGAGCTCGACCCACGCAAGCGCTCGCCCGAGGACTTCGTGATCTGGAAGTCTGCGACGCCGGGCGAACCGAGTTGGGAGAGCCCGTGGGGACCCGGTCGGCCGGGCTGGCACATCGAGGATACGGCGATGACGGGCCGGTTGCTCGGCGACCGGTACGACCTCCACGGCGGCGGGATCGACCTGATCTTCCCCCACCACGAGGCCGAGGTCGCCTTGGCCGAGTCCGCGACGGGCGTCGCGCCGCTCGCGAACTACTGGCTCCATGGCGGGCTCCTCCTGCTCGAAGGGACCAAGATGTCGAAGTCGCTCGGGAACGTCGCCCGGCTGGACGCCGTCCTCGACGAGTACGGCCCGATGCCGCTCCGGCTGTTCTACCTGAACGCGTCGTACCGGAGCCCGCTCGAGTTCGACCCGGAGAAGAGCCTCGTCGAGGCCCGGGAGGCGTACGGGCGGCTCGCCCAGCCGGCGACACGGCTCGCCGAGCTGATCGACCGGGGGGGTGCCGAGCGGGAAGGGGAGGAGCTGCCCGACGGGGTCGAAGTCGAGGCCGACGACCTGGTCGAACGACTCGACACCCTCCTCGCGAGCGACTTCGCGACCCGGGAGGCGATCGCGGCGCTGTACAGCTGGGGACGTCGGGTGGGCGAGCTCGGGAACCTCACCCGCTTTTCCGGCGCCGGCCTCTCCGGCCTCTACGGACCGTACGCGTGGGGGGAGGAGGTGCTCGGCCTCTTCGTCCGCCCCGCCACCGGGGCGTCCGGCGCCTGGTCGGAGATCGTCCCGGTCGCGCTCGAGGCCCGGGCCCGCGCGCGGGCGCGGGGGGACTTCGCCGAGGCGGATCGGATCCGCGATGCCCTCGCCGCCCAGGGGGTCCGCCTCGAGGATGGCCCCGACGGGACCCGGTGGGAGTTCGTCGCGTCGGGGTAGCGGGCGTGCGGGGCTTCGGATTCGCGGAGCACGGGGGCCTCGACCGCCTCGCGTACGTCGACGTTCCGGAACCGACCGCCGGGCCTGGCGAGGTCCGCGTCCGCCTGCGGGCGGCGGCGTTCAACCGCCTGGACCGGTTCACGCTCGCGGGGATCCCCGGGGTCCCGGTCGAGCGGCCCCACGTCCTCGGGTCGGACGGAGCCGGCGTGGTCAACGCGGTCGGAGACGGGGTCGACGACCTCGCCCCGGGGACGCGCGTCCTCCTCAATCCCGGTCTGTGGGACGGCACGTGCGTCGCCTGCCGGGCCGGGCAGGAGGCGCTCTGCCGCGACTTCCGCATCGTCGGGGAGCACACGCAGGGGACCGCGACCTCGCTCCTGGTCGTGCCGCGGAGGAACGTCCATCCCCTCCCCGAGAGGTTCTCCTTTCCGGACGGCGCCGCGGTGCCGCTCGTCTTCCAGACCGCGTGGCGGGCCCTCAAGACCATCGCGGCCGTCGCACCGGGAGAACGGGTGGCGATCGTGGGCGGCGGAGGGGGAGTGCCGACCGCGGCCGTTCAGGTGGCGAAGCGGCTCGGAGCCTCGGTCGCCGTCGTCACGCGGAACCCCGCGAAGGCGGACCGACTCCGGTCGCTCGGCGCCGACGAGGTCCTCCCGCTCGACGTCGAGCATCCGCTCGACAAGTCTCTCTGGCAGTGGAGCGAGAAGCGGGGGGTCGACGTGATCTTTGACTCCGTGGGCACCCCGACCGTCCCTCGCTCGCTCCGCGCGATCGGTCGCGGCGGCCGGATCGTCGTGATCGGCGCGACCGCCGGTCCCGTCGTCGAGCTCGACCTCCGGACGCTCTTCTGGCGGCAGGCCTCGCTGCGGGGGAGCACGATGGCCTCGGCGAGGGAGTTCCGGGAGGTGCTCGCGGAACTGGACCACGGCCCCCTGCGCCCCGTCGTCGACTCGGTCCACCCGTTCGACCGAGCGACCGACGCGTTCCGACGCTTCGACGCGCCCGACCTGTTCGGAAAGGTCGTCGTGGAGCTGCCGCCCCCCTGAACGGGGACGGCGATTTCGGCGTGTTTCTCTGCCGAGAGCCGACAATTGGCTCGGTGACTCTTAAATACAGGAACCCGACCTTTCTTCGAGCGTGAGCCGTTCATTGGGCCTTCCCTCGACGGCCGGGGGAACGGAGAACGCGGCCCGCCGACCGATTCGAGGAGCCTCTCTGGCCCTCCTTCTGGCGCTCCTCGTCGTGGGAAGTAGCCTGCTCGCCACCGCCGCCTCGGCGGCCCCGCCGGCGGTCCCGGCGTCGACCGCCGCGCCGGTGGTCCCCGCGTCGGCCGCGCCGTTGCTCGCGACCCACGGCGACCTGGTCGTCCCCGCGGGCCAGACCGTGGTGATCCACCCGACGCCCGGAACGGGACCGTTCTTCCAAGGCGGCAACATCACCGTCGAGGTCGGCGGCACCTTGATTGTCAGCAACGCCGACCTGGCGTTCGTCCAGTACGTGGGGGAGTCGGGCCCGGCGATGTCGCGCCTCTCCCACATCTACCACTTCGACGACGCCGGCACCGTCGACATCCTCAACTCCACCGTGACGACGCAGCTCGTCGGCGTCCCGAACGCATACGCGAAGCTGAACGTCACCGTGACCGGGACGATGGACGTCTGGAACTCGACGCTGTCGTTCCCCGGCTGGCTCACCGTGAGCGGCGCCGGCGCGACGCTCACCCTGAATTCGACGGTCGTCCGGGGCAACCCCCAGGTCCCGACCCTCTCCGAGCCCGAGGTCATCCTCGGCGACACGCAGTACGCGGCGACGATCCTCGCGACCAATGGCGCCACCCTCAATCTGTTCAACGCCACCCTCAACAACACGTACGCCGACGACACCTCGGTCTACGGCACCCCGACGACGGTCCCGCTGAACGCGACGACCCCGCTGATCGCGAGCGGGCTCAACGTCACCTACCTCTCCACGCCGAACGACCCCGCGAACCTCTCGCAGGACTGGCTCTACCCCGGTGGGATCGCGGGCGGGGAGGTCGGCGTCTTCTACAACAACACGAACCTCGGCCCGTCGACCGCGACCGTGACCGTCTGGCTGGCGGGGGTCGGCTACCCCCTGGGCACGATGACGTTCGCGAACAAGTCGGGGCAGCTCGCGACGCTCCCGTTCTCCGCGGGCCTGACCGCCGAGATCAACCACCTCGGCGTGCTCGGCTACCTGAACGCGACCGGCGACTTCGACGCCGGGGCCTCGCAGATCTCGATCGCGTTCACCGACCTCGTCGGGCAGTCCGTCGTCGCGAACCAGACGTTCCTGGTCCTCGACCCGCCGCTCCAGTACAACCTGGTGGCGCTCGGCGCCGGCACCACGGTCAACTCGGTCGACTCCGCGTTCGACCTGACCTTCGCGACGATCCCGACGTCGCCCCTCTCGCAGAGCAGCCCGTACCCGTGGAACTCGAACAAGTTCCTCGTGCTGGACGGGGCGGTCGTGACCCTGGCGAACCCGTCGGTCACGAACCCGATCACGGCCGTGTTCACGCAGTCGGCGTTCCTGCCGGACAACGCCAGCACCGTCTACCTCTACCGCTGGGCCGCGTTCAACCTGACCGGTCGGGGCCACCTGCTGCCCGTGCAGGGCGCCACGCTGAACGCGTATTACTCATTCAATTCCGACCAAGCGAACAACGCGACCGCCAACTCGCTCAACGCCCTCGCGACCGCCAACCCCGCGATCTGGGGGTACGTCCAGCACTGGGACGCGGTCCACGGCGTCCCGTCGTACGGGACGAGCGGGCTGAACGGGACCGCGTACCGGCTGCTCGCCTCGGGAGAGATCACGGGGGCGACGGTGCCCGACGGGATCTTCCTCGGGGGCTACCACGTCGGGATCGTCGTGCCGACCCCAACCAACAACACGATGTGGTTCAACTGGTCGGTGAGCCCGTACCCCGTCGGGGTCGCGCTGAACACCCCGCACTACGGGGGGCCCGACTTCGGCCCGGGCCTCAACTTCCCGTCGTACTTCGTCGGCCTCTCGATCGCCCCGATCGCCGTGACGGCGAACGGCACGATCGTGGCGGACGCGACCGTACGGAT
>JASHVP010000015.1 GCA_030044475.1 Thermoplasmata archaeon
GGCGAGCGACACGTCCCCGACGACCTCCGTCTTCGGCTTCCCCGACCCCTTCTCCTTCTTCGCCTCCTTGAGCAGGAGCGCGGCGACGGGCGGCCGCCCGACGACGAGGGTGAACGCCCGGGTGTTCGGGTCGACCCGGACGATGACGGGGACGCGCATCCCCGCGAACTGCTGGGTCTCCTCGTTGATCTTCGCGACGACCTGACCGACGTTCACGCCGAGGGGTCCGAGCGCCGAGCCGAGCGTCGCCCCGGCCGCCGCCTTGCCGCCCTCGACGAGGATGCTCACCTCAACTGCCACTCTTGCCGCCTCCCTTCTCCAGCATGCGGACGTGGTCCCCGCGGACCGTGACCGGGATCGGGACGACCGCCTCGATCAGCTCGACGGTGATCTCCTCCTTCGCCTGGTCGATCTTCTTGACGCGGGCCTTCTCGCCCTTGAACGGCCCCGAGATCAGTTCGACGATCGCGCCCTCGACGAACCCCTCGACGGTGATCTTCGGGACGAGGAGCGGTTCGACCTCCTTCAAGGTCGTCTCCCCCTCGACGAGGCCCCGGGCCTTGCGGATCCCCTTGAGCATCTCGCGGACCCCCTCGAAGCTCATCCCCTCGGCGAAGACGTACCCCCGGAGCGACGACGGGACGAGGAGCGCGAAGACGACGTCCGCCTTCTCCTCCGCCCGGGCCAGGAGCGTGTCGGCGACCTCCCGCTCGTAGCCGCGCGACGTCTTGATCGCGAGCACGGCCTGGCGGGCGACGCAGGCGAGCGTCAGCTTGGCCCCTCCGCCCCCCGCGGCGATCCGCACCTCCACGCGGTCGCCGTACCGGACGCCGACCGGCGCCGTGATCTCGAACGTGAGCGGCATCCCGGTGTTGGGCGGCAGCGAGACCGGGTGCTTCTCCTTCCGGGGGAACAGCTCGGCCATCGTCTTCTTCCCCGGCGGCAGCCACCGCACGGGCCACTCGGCCCCCTCGCCGGGGTACGTCGACGTGTAGCCGACCTCGATCGTCAGCTCGACGGGCGCCGTCTCGGCCGCGCGGCTGGTGAGCACGGCGGAAAGAGTCGTCACCGTGCCCGCCGTGACCTCCCGCGTCGGGTCGTCGGCCGCCTTGAGCGAGAGCAGGGCGTCGACCGACGGTTTCGGTGGGGTCGGGGGGGTCGCCGCGGCGGGGGTCGGCGTCGCCGGGACGGCCGCGGCGGTCGGCTTCGGGGGGGGCGTCGGGGCGCCCGACAGCAGACCGATCCCTTCGTCGTTGGTGCCGTCCGCCATGCGTCCCGTCCCCGATCTCAGAGGCCCGGCAGGACCGTCGTCCAGATCCACGGCCCGACCTGGGTGAAGAAGATGTAGAGCGCGAACCCGGTCGACCCGATCAGGATCGCGCCGAGCCACGTGACCCCGAGGACCTTGACGTACTCCTCGGAGGTCGGCCGTCGGGCCATCCGGAGGATGCGACCGTACTTGCCGTGGCCGAACGTCCGAAGCCGACCGTCGAACTGGTCCTGGACGTGGCGGGCGCGGTCGAGGAACGCCATGGGGGTACCCTAGTGGACAACGTCCAGCTCGGGGCCCGCCTTGCGCGGGGACGCCGCCCCGGACGACGCCCCGCCGAAAATCTGGGGGGATTTAACTCCGGTGACCACCAGCATCACGCGGATCGTGCTCTGCATCGTCGGGTCGACGGCCGCCCCCCAGATGATCCGCGCCGTCGGGCTCACCGCCTTCTGGACGACCTCGGCGGCCTTCTGGGCCTCGCTGACCGTCATGTCGGGGCCCCCGGTGACGTTGATGAGCGCCCCGGTCGCGCCCCCGATGTCGACGTGCAGGAGCGGCGAGTTGATCGCCTCGAGCACGGCGTCCTCGGCGCGGTTCTCGCTCTCCGACTCCCCGATGCCGATGAGCGCGACCCCGCCTCCCTTCATGATCGTCCGGAGGTCGTTGAAGTCGAGGTTCACGAGCCCCGGGCGGGTGATGATCTCCGTGATGCCCCGGATGGCGCGCGCGAGCACGGAGTCGGCGACCTTGAAGGCCGTCTGGATCGGAAGCCGCGGGACGAGCTCGAGCAGCCGGTCGTTCGGGATCGTGATCACGGTGTCGATCGACGCGCGCAGGCGCTCGAGCCCCCACATCGCGTTCTCCTGCCGGACGAGACCCTCCGAGGCGAACGGGAGAGTGCAGACCGCGATCGTGAGCGGGTTGCCGCCGTTCGCGTCCTTGGCGCACTGTGCGACCACCGGCGCGGAGCCGGTGCCGGTGCCGCCGCCGAGCCCGAGGGTGATGAACACCATGTCGGAGTTCCCGAGCGACTTCTTCAGCTCGTCCTCGGCCTCGTGGGCCGCCTGCTCGCCGACCTGCGGCAGCGCCCCGGCCCCCAGGCCCCGCGTGAGCCGCCGGCCCAGCAGGATCTTCCGGGGGGCGTGGATCGCGAGCAGGTGCTGCGCGTCCGTGTTGCAGGCGAGCATCTCCGCCCCCGACAGCCCCTCCTCCGCGAGCCGGTTGATCGTGTTGCAGCCGCCCCCCCCGCACCCGACGACCTTGATGTTGGTCTTCAGCGACGCGAGGACCGCCTCGAGCTCCGCGTCGTCGTTGGACGGGGGCGGTGCCTCCGGCGTCCGCTTCGCTTCGCTCGGGAGGTGCGCGAGGATGTCCTGTGCGAGGGGCCGCATCACGGGGAGTCTCCGTTCCGTCGGAGCAGGAACTTCATTATAAAGCGTACCTCGCAGTCTCGACAGGAACCGTGGAATACTCTCGGTGGGCGCCGCGGTACGACGCGATCCGGGCGGAGTTCGGGTTCCCGTTCGAGCGCGAGCGGGTCGCCGCCGACGCCCTCGTGCGACTCCTCCCCGAGGAATCCCGCACGCCCCCGCTCCCGCGGATCCGTCCCCGGCTCGCGGGCCGCGACGTCGTCGTGGTCGGGGCGGCGCCCGGGACCGGTCCCCCCCCGGTCTGGCGCCTCCCGTCGACGGACCCGGCGCCCGCCCTCGTCGCGGCCGACGGCGGGGCGGCCGCGTGTCTCGCCGGTCGGTTGGTCCCGACCGTCGTCGTGACCGACCTGGACGGACCCGTTCCGTCCGAGGTCTCCGCGAACCGGCAGGGCGCTCTCGTCGTCGTGCACGCGCACGGGGACAACCGCCCGGCGCTCGAGGCCTGGGTGCCGGAGTTCCCGGGGGAGCTCGCCGGCTCGTGGGCCGGGCCGCCGACCGAGGTGCTGCTCGATGTCGGGGGATTCACGGACGGCGACCGGGCGGCGTACCTGGCGGAGGCGTGCGGGGCCCGTCGGGTCCTCCTCTGGGGGTTCGACTTCGAGCGGGTCGAGGCCCCGGACGCGGCGACGCGGGAGCGGAAGCGGGCGAAGTTCGCCTGGGCCGACCGGCTGCTCGCCGAGCTCGACCGGGAGGGGGGCGCCCCGGTCGTCCTGTGGCGGCGGGACGGGACGCTGGTCGACTACCCCGGCGGCAGGAACGGCGCGTCGACGAGGTAGACGACGTTCGCGCCGTTCTCGTAGAGCAGGACGAACGGGAGAGCGCCGAACCATGCGATCGCCGGACCGGACAGCGGGGTCGCCTCTCCGGCGGGATTCAGGGCGACGCCCCCGTACATGACCGAGTCGACGAGCACGAGGTCGACGGGCTTCGGGTCCGCCGGATTCGGCGCGCCCACGCTGCGCAGCTCGGCGGCCGCCGCCGACCAGTTGGACCCCGTGAACAGCGCCGGGGTGGTCACCCACGTCGCGGGATTCCCATCGAAGCCGAACACCATCGAGCTCAGGCGGTGGTCGGAGGCGACGACCCAGGTCGGGGGGGCGGCCAGGCCGACCCAGAGCCAGAGGCCCTCGTCCCCGTGCGTCAGCCCCTCCTGGAACCCCCCGAAGTCGGCCTGCGGGGGATACACGATCGCCGCGTTGGCGGCCAGCAGCACGACGACGCCCAGCGAGGCGGCGATCGCGGCCCGGCGGCCGAACCGGTCCCCGGTCCGGGCGACGACCCGGGCCATCCCGATGCCGACGAGGAGGCCGAGCGGGAGACAGAAGTACTCCACGGTCCGCTCGGGCGACAGCGTGGCGGAGATCGACTGGAGCGTCGTCCCGCCGGGCGCCCCGGTCGGCACCTCCGCGGCCGCCAAGAGGAGGACCGCCGACAGCCCGAGCACGCCGCCCCAGGCGAGGACGAACGGGCCGAGCCGGGACGGCGAGAGGACCCGGCGGCTGCCTCCGCAGAACAGCCCGAGAACGAGGATCGGGGCGAACCAAAGGATCGCCGCGGGGGCGGTCTTCTGGGTCGTGCCGGGGATCGGGACGAGGACGATCACCCCGACGAGCACGAACACGGCCACCCCGATCAGCACCGCGTCCCGCACGACCGACCGGTCGCGCGGAAGACGGACCCACGCGCGCCGCGGCCGGAACGTCGCGCGCCGCGCGCGGATCAGGAGGCCCGCGACCGCGATGGCGGCGAGACCCGCGGCCTCGAACGCGGCGAAGCCGACCCCGCTCGCGCCGGCGAATCCGGGCAGGAGGACCTTGGCGACGAACGTGGACGTCCCGTAGAACCAGAAGGCGAACGTCGCGGTCAGGAAGCCGGCGACGAACAGGAGCTCGCGGAGCGGGAACCGGCGACTCCACAGGCCGGGACGCCACAGCTCGAGGAGAAGGACCCCTCCGAGCGCGCTCACCGCGAAGAAGTACGACGAGAGGTGATGGGTGACGACGAGGGCCCCCGCCGTCAGCGAGAGCGGGAGGAACCAGCGGGCGTCCTGCCGGCTCTCGACCAGCATCCAGAGCCCGGCGACCACGAGGAAATCTCCGAGGGCGAGCGGGGCCGGGTGGGCGATCGAGAAGAGGCGCGGCATCGCGAGCGAACCGATCGCGGCCGCGAGGAGCGCCACCGTGTCGTGCGGGTAGAGGCGGCGGAACAGCAGGAACAGCGGCAGGACCGAGAGGACCGCGACGACCGGGATCAGGACGGTGAGCGCCGTGAAGACGTCGAGATGCATCGCCCCCGCGCCGCCGCCGGCCAGCAGGAAGATCCCGGGGAAGTCCGGGTACGCGCTGCCCCACCCGCCGTACGACGCGCCCTGCGGCAACGCGCCGGTCGTGACGAGGTCGGAGGTGAGCCGGAAGTACTCGCCCGAGTCGGACCCGAACAGGGCGAAGGAGAGGTACGGCTCGAGGGCAAGGAAGACGAGGAGCAGGCAGAGTCCGGTGAGGAACAGGACCGTCTCCGGCCGCATCGGCGGCCCGGGGTCCGACGGGCCGGATCCGGGCGAGGCGGTCGACGGCGCCATCCGTCCGGCCGGAGGGCCGGCGGCGCCTAAAACCGAAGGCTCGACGGGCCGCGCCGCCGGTCGCCGTGGTTCGCCGGCAGTACCCATAAATAGGAGGGCTTGGTGCGCCCGCAGCGAGGCTCTCGAGGAGAATGCCGTCGGCACGTCAGAAACCCGCGGCGAAGAGCGCCGCCCGTTCCCGACCCGCCCCTCCGAAGAAGGGCGCAAAGCCATCGGCGGCCAAGCCCGGCGCGAAGCCGGCCAAGCCGGCGCCGCCGAGCCCCGCCGCGAAGTCCGGGGCGAAGCCGGCGTCCAAGTCGGCCGCGAAGGAGAAGGTCCCCGTCCCGGAGCTCGAGGTCCCCCTTCCCGGCGGACGACGCCACGTCCTTTCCCTCTCCTTCGTCCGCGACGGCGACGAGTTCCTGGCCCGGCTCGAGACGGACGCGGGGCACATCACCGAGCTGAAGAACCGATCCCTCGACCAGCTGCTGACGCTGGTCGCGAGCGAGCTCGAGGACCTCCTCGAGTAGCGCGCGCGGCTCACCCCACGGGCCCGCCGTCCTCCACGAGGCCCGGGTCGAGGAGGTACGTCCGCGTTCCGTGCGGGCCGCTCAGCTCGACGACGTCGACCGGCCCCGGGGAGAGCAGGCCGGCCCGGTACCGTCGGAGGAGCCGGGTCCGGAGCTCGCCGAGCGGAGGGAACTCCCGCCGCGTCCCGAACCGTCCGACGACATAGGTCGCCTCGGGGCGGACCTCGACGGCGCGGGGGGCGTTCGAGAGCGAGAGGAGGGCCCCGGCGGTCGCGATCACGACCGCGATCGCGCTGAACAGCTCGAGGCCGGAGGTGGCGGAGGGGCGGGTCCCGCCGGGCGCGAGGCGGTCGAAGGCGACCAGCGCGCCGTAGAGGACCGCCATCGCGGTCAGGAACAGGGTCGCCACGCGCGCCGAGCGTCGGGCCGCGTTTCGGTTGGGTCGGAGCTCGACGGCGTACGGCCGGGCCGGCGCCCCCCCCGCGCCCCCGGGCGACTCCGCCCCGGTACGGACGCGGGGGATCCGGACCGGACGGGGGGACGCCACGGAAGTACCCGCCGTCTCCCTCCGAGGTCCGCCTCCATAAACCTAGGCCGCGAGCCGCGGCGGCCCGACCGGCGCCTCAGGCGTCCCGCTGCGCGTCGTGTCCGACGTCGGATCCGGCGGGCATCGGCAGCGGCGCGGTGAGGTCCACGAGCGGGACCTTGCGCGCGATCTCCGCCGCCATCGCGGAACAGCTCGAGGGCGGCACCGGTCGTTGCGTGTACCCGGGGAGGGCGAGGTCGTACGTCACGACCCGCTTCTCCGCGATCGTCTCCCACACCGCGCGGAAGA